>NZ_LZKY01000277.1:0-32383 GCF_001673055.1 Mycobacterium sp. 1245801.1 | reverse complement strand
CTCGTAGTCGACATAGGTCTCCGGCAGCGGTTCGTCGGTGCCGGCGCCCGCCTCGGCCTTGATCGCCACCTGCTCGGGGTTGACCACCCGGTTCACCCGGTAGATGCCGGCCTCCACCGGGACCCAGCCGAGCAGGTGCAGCAGCCAGCGCGGCGTGATGGTCGAAAGCTGGGGGACAGTCTTCGTCGCGTTGGCTAGTTGCCGGGCAGCGAGGTCGCCAAGTGTCTGAGACTCGTTTTGAGCCGACGTCATCGTGATCCTTTCATGCGTGAACTGCGGCCGGGATCGGGCGGATCTATCGTCCCCCAACAGAAGCGGGCCCGCGCGCCGAGCCTAGGCAAGTGTAGGGGCAGGCCAGAAGGTTTTGAGCCCGGCTGAGCGAAACGGGTCGAGAAGTGCCGATGCCCTATAGTGGGGATATGCAACACCCCGCACAGTCGTGCTTTGTCCCGTCGCGCTGCGTCGGCGTGGACTGTTGTTGCTGTTGATTTCCTGAGCACTCTGACGCTGTAGAAATCCCCGCGCTAGCCCATTTCCGGGCGGTACCGCCGGGTCTGCCCGGTGGCGTGAAGGCGTGGGTCAACCAAAGCCTTTCAGGAAGACCAGCAACCCATGACCATATTGTCCGAGCCCAACCGTGCCCTGGCGCCGGTGGCGACCCGCCGGCGTTCGGTGGTCCGACCGGCCACCGCGCTCAACCGCATGACCCGTTACCGGGGTGGCACCTATTCCCACACCGTCGACCGGGTCGTGTTCACCGACGGCAGCTGGGCGCGCACCGACCTGATCAGGCTCAACCCGAACGTGCACGCCTACTCGCTGGATTTCACCGGCGTCGCGCCGCAGCACCCGTCGCGCTACCGCGTCGACACCTGGGCTGCCCTGCCCCATCTGCGCGCATCCAGCCACGAAGCCACGGTCGGCTGGATCCTGCGGAACTCCTTTCCGATGCGCTCCGTCGCCGAACTGAGCCGCCAGGTGCGTGACGCGGGTTATCCGCTCGGACCGGCCAACATCAACGAGCACGAGGCGATCGCCGCGACCCAGGCCGCGATCTGGTTTTTCACCAACGGCCTGGCGCTGGACACCCGCCCGCTCAACGTGCCCGTCGCCGTTCACCGCTCACCGGGGCCGGTGATCACCTTCGAATTCGACGGCGCGCCTCAGCTCGGCGGCTACTCGGTGTGGGTCGCCTCCAACGGGCACCTCACGGTACGGCTGCAGAAATCGGCCAATGGCCTTGACTGGCAAGACGTTTCGGGATCCGAACTGGCCGTGCGCCCCGGCCGGGGCCGCCACCAGCGCACGTTGGGCGAGGGCAGCACACTGTCGTCGAGCAGCCATGGCCGCGGCGGGCGCGGGTACCGCTACTACCGGCTGGTCGCACAATCCGATGCCGATGTCCCCCGCATCGAGCACGTCAGCTTCCGGCTCACCGGTGCGCGCCACTATCGCAACGCCGACAAGGTCGTGCACCTGTACAACTACCTGCTCGCGCAGGCGCGAAAGTTCGCTCACCACGCCGACGAAGCCCTGCTGGTCGACCAGCACGCCGCCGCGGATTCGGGCCTCGTCGGGCCGTTCCAGGTGCGAATCCCGCTGATACTCAGCGCCACCGGCGGTCACGAGCTGGTGGACGCCGACGGCTTCGCATTCGGCGACACGATCCAGCCCGGCACGGATTTCTACATACGCCAGGCGCCGGGCACCTCGGGAATAACGCTCACCGCGAAAACGCTTGGCGATCTGCATGGACGCGTGCTCACCGGGGTGGCGCTGGACGAAGCGTCGCAACGCTTTACCCCTGTAGCGCTAGCCATCCCCACCGAGATGAACATAGAGTTCGATATTAGCTGGCAGGCGGATGAGGCCTGGTCCTACGTCGTTGGAGACAAAAGATAGATGAGCATCGCGGAGAACGTCACGGAATTGATCGGTAACACCCCGCTGGTCCGGCTGAACCGGGTCACCGAGGGTGCGGTCGCCGACGTCGTCGCCAAGCTGGAATTCTTCAACCCGGGAAACAGTGTCAAGGACCGCATCGGGGTCGCGATGATCGACGCGGCCGAGCAGGCGGGCCTGATCAAACCGGACACCATCATTCTCGAGCCCACGAGCGGCAACACCGGCATCGCCCTGGCGCTGGTGGCCGCGGCCCGCGGCTACCGTTGCGTGCTGACCATGCCGGAGACCATGAGCGTCGAGCGGCGAATGTTGTTGCGCGCCTTGGGAGCCGAGATCGTGTTGACCCCTGGATCCGAGGGCATGCCGGGCGCCATCGCCAAGGCCGAGGAGCTTGCCAAAAGCGACCAACGCTATTTCGTGCCACAGCAGTTCGAGAACAAGGCCAACCCCGCGATCCACCGCAAGACCACCGCGGAAGAGGTGTGGCGCGACACTGACGGCAAGGTCGACATCTTCGTCGCCGGGGTGGGCACCGGCGGCACCATCACCGGTGTGGCCCAGGTGATCAAGGAGCGCAAGCCCTCGGCGCAGTTCATCGCCGTCGAACCGGCCGCGTCGCCGGTGCTGTCCGGCGGACAGAAAGGGCCGCACCCGATCCAGGGCTTGGGCGCCGGGTTCGTCCCGCCCGTGCTCGCGCTGGATCTGGTCGACGAGGTCATCGCGGTCGGCAACGAGGAATCCATCACCCTGGCCCGGCGGCTGGCCGCCGAGGAGGGCCTGTTGGTGGGCATCTCCTCGGGGGCGGCGGTGGTAGCCGCCCTGCAGGTGGCCCGCCGGCCCGAGAACGCCGGGAAGCTCGTCGTCGTGGTGCTGCCCGACTTCGGCGAGCGGTACCTGAGCACGCCGCTGTTCTCCGACCTGGCCGATTAGTCATGCTCGAAGCCATCCGTCGTGACATCCGAGCGGCCAGGGAACGCGATCCGGCCGTCCCGACCACGCTGCAGGTGATCTTCGCCTACCCGGGCGTGCACGCCATCTGGGGTCACCGCGTCAGCCATTGGCTGTGGAACCGCGGCGCAAAGGTGGCCGCGCGAACGTTCGGCGAGATCACCCGCATCCTCACCGGCGTCGAGATCCACCCCGGCGCGGTGCTCGGCCCCGGTCTCTTCATCGACCACGCCACCGGGGTGGTAATCGGCGAGACGGCCGAGGTGGGCGAGGACGTGACCATCTATCACGGAGTCACCCTCGGTGGCAGCGGCAGGGACACCGGCAAACGTCATCCCACCATCGGTGATCGGGTCACCATCGGCGCCGGGGCGAAGGTCCTGGGCGCCATCAAGATCGGCGACGACAGCCGTATCGGCGCCAACGCCGTGGTGGTCAAAGAGGTTCCGTCCAGCTCAGTGGTCGTCGGCGTGCCCGGACAGGTCATCAGCCGCAGCCGTCCCGGCAGCCCGGACGACTCGATGATGCCCGACCTCGTCGGAGTCAGCCTGCAGTCGCTGCTGACCCGGGTGACCAAACTCGAAGCCCGCGCGGACGGCGCCCAGAGCAATCACGTCATCCGGCCGCCCGAAGCCGGCGTGTGGCACGGCGAGGACTTCTCCATCTGAAAGACGGTGGCGTTCAGAGCAAGACGCCGTGATCGCCCGTATTCGCCACGCTGCACCGAACCCGCATCGCCGCGTTCCGCCGGGCTGAACTCGGCGAAGTATTACTCAGCCTGAACTTAACCCGGTTTTGGAATGCAGCGCCGTCGGCAGCGTTGCACAGTGGGTTATGACCATGCTGCGCGACGCCGAACCGACGGGGATCACCGGGGACCGACCATGACCGAGCTGCATCTGGCTGTGGGACTGGACGGCTACGGCTGGCACCCCCACGCGTGGCGATACGCGTTCGCGCACAACGCGACCGGTGGCGGGCAACTGAGCGGCCGCTATTGGGCAGCGCTGGCGAGCACCGCCGAGCGCGGCCTGCTGGATTTCCTGACCATCGACGACAGCCTTGACGCGCAACCCGGCCGCAGCGCCGACATCTCGCCGCGGCGCCTGGCGGGACGCGCGGATGCCACGCTGGTCGCCGCCCGCATCGCCCCGGCCACCCGACACATCGGCCTGATTCCGGTGGCGACCGTTACCCATACCGAACCGTTCCACGTCTCGAAAGCCATTGCGACGCTTGACCATATCTCCCACGGCCGGGCGGGATGGCAGGTGCGGGTGAGCCCGACGGCGCACGAGGCCGCCCTGTTCGGCCGGCGGGCCGCCCCCGACGGCGACGACCTGTTCGACGAGGCCGCCGACGCGGTGGAGGTGGTGCGCCGGCTCTGGGACAGCTGGGAGGACGACGCGGTCATCCGCGATGTGGCGACCGGCCGCTACATCGACCGCGACAAACTGCACTACATCGACTTCGTCGGCGAGCGCTTCTCGGTCAAAGGGCCCTCGATCACCCCGCGCCCGCCTCAGGGCCAGCCGGTGGTGGCCGCACTTGCCCACGCACCGCGGGTCTACGAATTCGCCGCCGCCAGCGCCGACCTGGTCTTCATCACCCCGCACGACGAGGGCTCGCTGCGGGCCATCCTGGCCGATGTGGGCCACGCGCAGCGGGCCGCCGGCCGGAAGCTCAAAGTCTATGCGGACCTGGTGGTGTCGCTGGTCGACGATCCACTGGCGCCCGCAGCGGCCATCTCGTCCGATGCACTCGTATTCGTCGGCAGCACAACTGATTTGGCGGATCTCCTGCTCGCCTGGCAGGACGCCGGTGTCGATGGGGTGCGGCTGCGGCCCGCGGTAAACGCCCTCGACCTGCCCGCCATCGTCGACGACCTGGTGCCGCGCCTGCAGCGCGCCGGCCGGTTTCGCACCGGCTACCGCGACGGCGAGACACTGCGCGACCGCCTCGGGTTGGCGACCGCACCGAACCGCTACGCGACGGCGCCGTCATGAGCATCACTCCCCTGTCGATCCTCGACCTCGCGCCCATCAGCGCCGGCAGCGACGCCGCGACGGCACTGCGCAACACCATCGATCTGGCCCAGCACGCCGAGCGCTGGGGCTACCGACGCTACTGGCTGGCCGAGCACCACTTCGTCGCGGTCGCCAGCTCCTCGCCGGTGACGCTGATCGGCCAGATCGCCGCGGCCACCGAGCGAATCCACGTCGGGTCGGCCGCCGTGCAGATCGGCCACACGACGGCGCTCGCCGTGGTGGAAAGCTTCGGCATCCTCGACGCGCTCTACCCCGGCCGCATCGACATGGGGCTGGGCCGGTCCGGGCAGCGGCGCAAGGAGGCCGCCGCGGCGCCGCCCCCGGTCCACTCCGAGCGTGCGCCCACGCCGTGGCGTGAGGTCGACGGGCTTGTCATCCCCGCACCCTTCGACCAAACACCGCTGATGAAAAGCGAGCGGATCCGGGCGCAGGCCTCCGCGCTGGCGCAACCGTGCGCACAACCTCCCGACTTCGCCGACCAACTGGCCGACATCGAAGCGCTGCTGGCGGGCACCTACAGCGTCGATGGCCATGACCTACATGCCGTTCCCGGCGAGCGCGGTCAGTTGGCGCCGTGGATCTTCGGCAGCACCAAGGGGCAAAGCGCCGAGGTCGCCGGCGCCCGTGGGCTTCCGTTCGTCGCGAGTTACCACATCACCCCCGGCACGGCGCTCGATGCAATCACCGTCTACCGCAACGCCTTCCGCCCGTCCGCGCGGCTATCGGAGCCCTACGTGGTGGTGTCGGCCGACGTCGTGGTCGCCGAGGACAGCGCCACCGCGCGCCACCTCGCGTCCGGTTACGGCCGGTGGGTGTATTCCATCCGCAGCGGTCACGGCGCCATCCCCTACCCCGACCCCGATTTCTGCGAGCCCTTGACCGAGGAGCAGCAGGCGCTGGTGGCCGACCGCACCGCAACACAATTCGTCGGCAACCCCGACGAGGTCGCCGACCGGCTCGAACTGCTGGGCCGGGTCACCGGCGCCGACGAACTGGTGATCACCTCCGTGACCCACCGCCACGTCGACCGGCTGCGCTCGCATGAACTGATCGCCAAACGATGGGGACTGACCGGATGAGCGTTCGAGAAGCAGGCCACCGCAAGCAGATTCATCTGGGCGCCCACTTCCCCGGGGTGAACAACACCACGGTGTGGTCGGATCCGAGTGCGGGCAGCCAGATCGCGTTCGAATCGTTTGTGCACCTTGCCGAGACCGCCGAGCGGGGGCTGTTCGACTTCTTCTTTCTGGCCGAAGGCCTGCGGCTGCGTGAGCATCGCGGCAAGATCCACGACCTCGACGTGGTCGGACGGCCCGACACCTTCACCGTGCTGGCCGCGCTCGCCGCGGTCACCGACAGGCTCGGCCTGGCCGGCACCATCAACACCACGTTCAACGAACCGTACGAAGTGGCAAGGCAATTCGCGACGCTGGACCACCTGTCCGACGGGCGGTCAGCCTGGAACATGGTCACCTCCTCCGACGCGTTCACCGGGGAGAACTTCCGCCGCGGCGGGTTCCTGGCCCACGCCGACCGCTACCACCGGGCCGAGGAATTCATCACCGTCGCGCGGCGGTTCTGGGACAGCTGGACGCCCGATGCCGTCGTCGCCGACGTCGACGCCGGGATCTATGCCGACCCGGCCCGCATCGGCGTCGTCGAGCACCACGGTCCGCAATTCGACGTCCGCGGCGTCGCCTCCCTGCCGGCCGGGCCGCAGGGCCACCCGGTGCTGCTGCAGGCCGGTGACTCCGACGACGGCCGTGACTTCGGGGCCAGGCACGCCGATGCCCTGTTCACCTTGCACGGTTCGCTCGAGGCGGGTCAGCGCTACTACAGCGACGTCAAGAGCCGTGCCGCGGCCTACGGGCGCGACCCCGACCAGCTCAAGGTCCTGCCCGGCGCGACGTTCGCACTGGGAGACACCGCCGAAGAGGCGCAGGACAACGCCCGCCACATCCGCGAGCAGCAGGTCAGCGGCCCGACCGCGATCGCATTCCTCGAACAGGTGTGGGGCGTGGACCTATCGGCCTACGACCCCGACGGGCCCCTGCCCGACGTCGATCCCGTCGAGAACCCGAACATCACCCGCGGGCGGGTCCGGCACGGCGACCCCAAGACGGTCGCCCAGACCTGGCGCGCCCGGGCGGAAGCCGAGAACCTGTCGATCCGCGAGCTGATCATCGAGGTGACCAGCCGCCAGCAATTCGTCGGAACGCCGGCACAGGTCGCCGCCGAGATCGATCGCTACGTGCAGTCCGATGCCTGCGACGGCTTCATCCTGGTGCCGCACCTGACGCCGCACGGCCTCGACGAATTCGTCGCCAAGGTGGTGCCGCTGCTGCAGGAGCGCGGTAGCTTCCGCACCGAATACCGCGGCCACACGCTGCGCGACCACCTGGGCTTGTCACCCACCCCCGGGCGGGCCGGCCAGCCGACCGGCGCCGAGCGCCTCGAAAGCCGGCGCGCCACAGGCTAATCCGTGACGATGACGGGTGCCCGCCCGGGCAGGCGATGGCCGGGCCATCGGGATGCGCGCTCAGCCGCGTGACCTCATCGGTGCGCCAACGCGCAGCGGCATCGAGGCGAGCACTCCTAATAGTCTGGGGTCACAGTAGATTCACGATTCGCGGCGTGCCACCGGGTGGTGCGTCGACCGCCTCGTCCGCGACAGACCGCGCAAGGAGACCTCCGTTGACCGCAGATCACGCCCGTCAGAAAGTCGCGATCATCACCGGCGCCTCCCAGGGCATGGGTGCCGCCCTGGTTGACGCCTACCGCGAACTCGGCTTCGCGGTGGTGGCCAATTCGCGATCGATCGCCGCCGGCGATGCCGCCGAGGTGGCGGCCGTCGCCGGTGACGTGGCCGATCCCGCGACCGCCGACCGCATCGTCGCGACGGCGCTGGACCGGTTCGGCCGGGTGGACACGCTGATCAACAACGCGGGCGTGTTCGTGCCCAAGCCGTTCACCGAGTACACGCCGGCCGACTACGAGTTGGTGACGGGGGTGAACCTGACCGGCTTTTTCCACATCACCCAGCGCGTCATCGCCCAGCTGCTGAGGCAAGGCGGGGGCGGCCACGTGGTCAACATGACCACCTCCCTGCTCGAGCAGGCAAACTCCGGGGTGCCGGCGGGATTGACCGCGCTCACCAAGGGTGGCCTGGCGGCGGTGACCAAATCGCTGGCCATCGAATACGCCCGCAACGGGATCCGCGTCAACGCCATCTCCCCCGGCAACATCGCCACGCCGATGCACGCCGACGACGACACGACCGCGCTGGCCGCCATGCATCCGCTGGGCCGGATGGGCACCATCGCCGACATCATCGAGGGGATTCGCTACCTAGAGGGCGCGTCGTTCGTGACCGGCGAGACGCTACACATCGACGGCGGCCAGAGCGCCGGCCACTGAGACGTTCAGAGAAGTGCTCCCCCGCCTGGACTCGAACCAGGAACCCTTCGGTTAACAGCCGAATGCTCTGCCAATTGAGCTACAGGGGACTAACCCGATCGCGGGACGAACTCTAGCGTACTGGCACGACCGCACCCAACTAGCGTGGACCACCCTCGGGCCGCCCATAGACGGGGATCGACCGCGCGGGCGCCCCGGCCGGTGAGGCAGGATGGAGCCATCGATAGTCGGGAGGAAAGTTTTGATCCGGTATGTCGTGGTGCTTGGGCTGGGTTACGTGCTGGGTTCGAAGGCTGGGCGTCGCCGATACGAGCAGCTCGTCGGCACCTATCGCGCGCTGACCAGCAGCCCCGTGGCCAAGTCGATGATCGAAGGGGGGCGGCGCAAGATCGCGAATCGGATCTCACCCGATGCCGGTTTTGTCACCCTGACCGAGATCGACGACCAAACGGCCATCATGGAACGCGACGCCGAGGGCTCGGCCGACGACGTGCTGACGCCGTCTAATCGTCGCCGCTAGCCTGCTCTAGCAGGCTGCGCCGGTAGGACTCCATCGCCACCAGGTCCCCGAACAGGGCGTGGTACTCGTCGCCCTGCTCAATCGGTGACATCCGCTGCAGCTTCGACTTCACCTCGGCGATCTGCCGGCCCATCCACACCTCTTGCAGCCGGGCCAGCACGCCGCCGATGTAGCGCGGCAGCTTCTCCTCGTCGACCGCGATGGCCTCCACCCCCAACTCGCTGGCCAGGCCGGCGGTCAGCGGCGACGAAGCCTGCTCACGCACCGCCTCGATCCATTGCGCGCCGGTGATCCCGCTCGAGGTGCCCCCCGCCGTCTCGATGGCCGCGCGGATGGCCGCGTATCCGGGATGGGTGAAGCTCTCGACCGTCAGCGTGTCGAACACCGGCCCGGCGAACGCCGGGTATTGCAGGGCCGCCTTGAGCGCCTCACGCTGCGGCCACAGGGTGGGGTCTCGGGGGTCAGGACGGCTGGCGGCCGGCTGGGCCGCGGCGGGCGGCTGCGCCGCGCGGCGGGGCGCCTTGGGTCCGGAGCCACCGCGGGCCGCGGTGTTGGACGTCTTGGCCTGGCTGCGCACCCGGTCGATGACCTGCGCGACGTCGTCCCAGCCGACCCATCCGGCGAGCTGGCGGGCGTACTCGTCGCGCAGCGTGGGGTCCTTGATCTGGCTCACCATCGGCACGCAGCGGCGCAGTGCGGCGACCCGGCCCTCGGCGCTGTCCAGGTCCATCTCGGCGAGCGCCGAACGGACCGCGAACTCGAAGAGCGGGGTCCGCCGGGCCACCAGATCGCGCAGCGCGCCGTCACCGGACTTCAGCCGCAGATCGCAGGGATCCATGCCATCGGGCGCGACGGCCACGAACGACTGGCCCGCCAGGTTCTGTTCGCCGCCGAAGGCCTTGAGCGCGGCGGCCCGCCCGGCCGCGTCGCCGTCGAACACGTAGATCAGTTCGCCGCGAAAGAAACTGTCGTCCATCATCAACCGGCGCAGCATCGACAGATGCTCGTCGCCGAACGCGGTGCCGCACGACGCCACCGCGGTGGTGACGCCGGCCAAATGCATCGCCATCACGTCGGTATAGCCCTCGACGACGACGGCCTGGTGCCCCTTGGCGATGTCGCGTTTGGCCAAGTCGATGCCGAACATCACGTTCGACTTCTTGTACAGCAGCGTCTCGGGCGTGTTGATGTACTTGGCTTCCATCGGATCGTCGTCGAACAGCCGCCGGGCGCCGAAGCCGATCACCTCGCCGGCCGAACTGCGGATGGGCCACAGCAACCGGCGATGGAAGCGGTCCATCGGTCCGCGACGCCCCTGCCGTGACAGGCCGGCCGCCTCCAGCTCCTTGAACTCAAATCCCTTGCGTATCAAGTGCTTTGTCAGCGAGTCCCAGCCCGAGGGTGCGAAGCCGCAACCGAAGTGACGGGCCGCGTCGGCGTCGAAGTTCCGCTCGGTCAGATACTGCCGGGCCGGTGCCGCCTCGGCGGATTCCAGCGCCGCCGCATAGAACTCCGCCGCCGCCGCGTTGGCCGCGACGAGCCGGCTGCGACTGCCGCGGTCGCGCTGCACGCTGGTCGCCGGGCCCGAGTAATTGATGGTGTGACCGAGCCGGTCGGCGAGCAGTTCGACGGCCTCGACGAAGCTGACGTGTTCGATCTTCTGGATGAACGCGTACACGTCGCCGCCCTCACCACAGCCGAAGCAGTGAAAGTGGCCGTGGTTGGGGCGGACGTGAAACGACGGCGACTTCTCGTCGTGGAACGGACACAGGCCCTTGAGCGAATCGGCGCCGGCGCGGCGCAACTGGACGTAGTCGCCGATGACCTCGTCGATGCGCACCCGCTCGCGGATGGCGGCGATGTCGCGATCGGGAATCCGGCCCCGACCCCGGGCACGGCCGTCGCCCTCCGCGCGTGAACCTGCCGGGCTTGACATCGGCTCAGTCTAAGTCGCGACGGCGCACGCTAGCCGGTACCGATGACGCCGCACGCGACCCGATCCATTGCGTTCTCGGTGTCCTGGGCGCCGTGCAGCATCAGCGCGGTCTTGTTGCCCGCCAGCAGGTCGTCCCGGTTGAACGAATCGGTGGTGGTGACCAGGTACGCCGAGCCGTCCTGCCGGACCTCGAGGGACGCCAAGTCGCCACTTTCGGGCTTGCCGGTGTGTCCGGGGGCCTGGTAGTGACCGCCGGCGGACAGGAAGTTGCCGGGCGCACCGCCGGTAGGCGCCACCGAGTTCGGCTCGCACTTGCCGATCTCGTGCACATGCAGGCCGTGGATGCCGGGCGTGAGGATGCCAGGCGCCTCCGTTTTCACCGTCACGGTCACGTAGCCGCCGGTGAAGTCGAAGGTCGCGGTGGCCGCCGAACGGCCATCGGGCGTCTTCAGTTCCGCGCGCAGCGAGCCCGCGGCGGGCGCCGGGGTCGACGTCGACTCCCCGGACGACGGAGCGGCACTCTTCACCGGTGGTGTGGTGCCCGGCTGGGTGCTCGCATGCTGCGGTGAACTGCAGGCAGTCATGGCGACGACGGGAAGCCCCATCAACAAGGAGGCCACAAAGGGCGAGCCGCTGAATTTCTTCATGTCGGGCAGCCTAACTCGCGGCGGCCGCGCCGATTCCCAGACCGGACGACTTCCTGCCGACCGGCGACTACGGACCGGCCTGGCGGGTATCGATCCGTTCGAGCCGACCCTCGGTATAGGAGGCGATCTGGTCGACGATGACGCGCCACCGCGCGCCGTCGTCGGCCGCGGTGTTAAAGGCCGCAGCAAAGAACGGGTCCAGCGTGCGGGGCGCTCCCGCATACAGCCAGTGCGCCACCCGATGGATGCGTTCACGCTGCCCGGCTTGTGTTTCCTGATGACGCGGATCGGACATGATGAACTGCAGCGCCAAGATTTTCAGCAGGGCCACCTCGGCGCGCACCAGGTCGGGAACCTGCAACTGGGCCCGGTAGCGCACCAGCGGGCCGGGACCGGCCGCCGCGCGAGTGGTGGCGATGGCGGCCGAGGCGAACCGGCCGACCAGTTCACTGGTCAACCGCTTGAGCGCCACCGAAGCCGCGAGCGTGGCGTCGTACTTTCCGACGGCGGCGACCACCGGCAGGGCGGAGAGCCGTCGCGCCGCCGCCATGAAGTCGTCGGCGCGCACCCGGAAAAATTCGGTCTCGCCCAGTTTGGCCAGTGCGGCGGCCTCGTCTTCGTCGGCGAGCACCCGCAGGTCGATGCGCTGGGACACCACACCGTCCTCGACGTCGTGCACCGAATAGGCCACATCGTCGGCCCAGTCCATGACCTGCGCTTCCAGGCACATCCGCCCCTCCGGTGCGCCCGCCCGAACCCAGGCGGCCGGCTCGCGGTCGTCGTCGTAAAACCCGAACTTGCGTTGCGCTTCGCCGCGGGGCCACGGGTACTTGGTCACCGCGTCCAGCGACGCCCGGGTCAGGTTCAACCCCGCGCTATTGCCTTGCTCGTCAAGGACTTTGGGCTCCAGACTGGTCAAGATCCGGAAGTTCTGGGCGTTGCCCTCGAAACCGCCGTAGTCCGTCGCGACCTCGTCGAGCGCGCGTTCGCCGTTGTGTCCGTAGGGCGGGTGGCCGATGTCGTGGGCCAGTCCCGCCAGCTCGACGAGGTCGGGGTCGCAGCCCAGCCCGATCGCCATCCCCCGCCCGATCTGGGCGACCTCGAGCGAATGCGTCAGCCGGGTGCGCGGTGTGTCCCCTTCTCGGGGCCCGACCACCTGGGTCTTGTCGGCCAATCGACGCAGCGCGGCGCTGTGCAGGACCCGCGCCCGATCCCGGGCGAAGTCGGTGCGGTGTTGACCCTCGGCGCCCGGCAGGCCCGCAGTCTTGGGCGCTTCGGCCACCCGTCGCTGACGGTCGAAGTCGTCGTAGGGGTCGTGCTGATTCCCGGTCACCGACGCACAGTCTGCCAGGGAACGCCCGCCGGAGTATGGCTCGACTCGGGCCTACTGGCCTGCATCGTCGCGGGGCTGTGCCTGACCGCCCCACTCCTCAGCAGGCCTACTGGCCTGCATCGTCGCGGGGCTAGATTGGCCCTATGCGTTGCACCGCTCGCCTGATCGCCGTGATCGCGACGATCCTCACGGTCGGCTTCGGCGGCGGCCTGCTGCTGGCGCCGGCCGCCGGCGCGCAACCCCCATTCCGGTTGGCCGACTACATCACCGACAACGCGGGTGCCCTGTCGGATTCCGGGCGCGCGGCGGTCGCCTCTGCTCTCGGCAAGCTGTACACCGACCGCCACATCCGGCTGTGGGTGGTCTACGTCGACAACTTCTCCGGGCAGAGCGCGGCCGGGTGGGCACAGCGCACCGTGACCAACAGCGATCTGGGCGCCTACGACGCGCTGCTGGCCGTCGGCACCCACAGCCGTGAATACGCCTTCCTGGTGCCCTCCACGGTCAAGAGCGTCACCGCAAATCAGGTCGACAAGTTGCGGCGCAACAAGATCGAGCCCGCCCTGCACGACGGCGATTGGAGCGGCGCCGCCGTCGCGGCGGCCAACGGACTCGACACCTCGCCCGATTCGTCGGGCCGGGTGGCGCTGCTGGCCGTGCTGGCGGGCATCCTGGTCGCGCTGGCAGTCCTGTTGCTGGTCATGCGTTATCGCGGTCGGCGCCGCCGCGCCGCGGCGTTGGCGGCGGCGCGTCGGGTCGACCCCACCGACGCCGATGCGCTGGCCGCGGTGCCGCCGCAGGCACTCGACGACCTGTCCCGCGAACTGGTGGTGGACGTCGACAACGCGTTACGCACCAGCGCCAACGAATTGGACCTGGCGGTCACGGAGTTCGGCGCCGACCGGACCCAGCCGTTCACCCAGGCCGTGACCAACGCCAAAGCCGCACTGTCCCAAGCCTTTACGATCCGCCAACAACTCGACGACGACACGCCAGAGACGCCGGCGCAGCGCCGGGAACTGCTCACCCAGGTGATCGTGGCGGCGGCGCGCGCCGACCGGGAACTGGAGTCACAGACCGAGGCGTTCGAGAAGCTGCGGGATCTGGTGATCAACGCCCCCTCCCGGCTGGACGCACTGACACAGCAATACGTGGAACTCACCACCCGCATCGCGCCGGCCGAACAACGACTTGCCGCGCTGCACAACGACTTCAGCGCGGCCGCACTGACTTCGGTATCGGGCAACGTGACCGCGGCCAAGGAGCGGCTGGCGTTCGCCGACCGCAACATCACCAGCGCCCGTGAGCTTGCCGCCCATGCCGTCAGCGGGCGGCAAGCCGGTCTGGTCGACGCCGTCCGCGCCGCCGAGTCGGCGCTGGGCCAGGCGCGCGCGTTGCTCGACGCGGTGGACAACGCGGCCGGCGACATTCAGCACGCCATCGACGGGCTGCCGTCGGCCCTGACCGACATCCAGCACGACATCGAGCGCGCGGACGAACTGCTGCGCAGGACACCGAAGGTCAAGACCGCGCACACCGGTGATCTGGTTGCGGCGCGCGATGCCGCCCTCCGGGCCGTCGACAGCGCACGGGCCGGCGCTGCCGACGATCCGCTGGGCGCATTCGCTCAGGTGACCAAAGCCGACGCCGGCCTCAACGGGCTACTGGCCACCCTGGCCCAGGAGCAGGCCGCGGCCGAGCGGCTGAACCGGTCGTTGGAGCAGGCGCTGTTCACCGCGCAGTCGCGGGTGCGTGCGGTGTCGGACTACGTCGACACCCGCCGGGGCAGCATCGGCCCCGAGGCGCGCACCCGGCTCGCCGAGGCCAGACGGCATCTGCAGGCCGCGCAGGACAAACGATCGACGCTGCCGACCGAGGCGATCGCGCACGCCAACGCGGCGTCGACGCTGGCCGCCACCGCGCAGTCGCTGGCCAACGACGACGTGCACTTGGCACAGCGGGCCTACGTCGGCCGCGGCGGCAGTGACATGGGTGCGATGCTCGGCGGGATCATCATCGGCAACGTGCTCAGCGGCGGCATGCGGGGCGGATTCGGCGGCTGGAGCCCGACCTCGTTCGGCGGCAGCCCCGGTGCGTCCGGCGGCGGTTTCATGGGTGGCGGCGGCCGATTCTGAGCAGCGCCTGGCGCCGCTATCGCAGCGGTTTGGGTTTCGCCGGGCTCAGCCGGCTGCTGGGGAATGCGGGATCACACCCGATCCCCGCGACACGGTGTCGCCTTCCCACCCGCTCCACACGCCGTCCGCAACGGCGGTCGGGCGGGGAACGTCGGCCGGCTGTTCAAGGGTTTCGGCGTCCGGCTTCGGTGCCCAATGGTCATAGTCATCCGGCGGGACGACCACGCCCCACTTGAGCGGAACCGACAGCCCACCGAGCATGCCGGACTCTCCTCGAACTGCCGACACCGTGTCATCCGGCAACGGCGAACCGAGAGGCAAAAGCACCCCTGCCCCCTTCCACAGCCGATAGAGCGTTCGGGCGCTGTGGCGAACCTATTTACACCAACCGGTTCACATCGTAAGACAAAGTGAAGAAAATATGCGGGAATTGCCAATATTCTTCTGTCGAGCACATGCGAACCGACGGCGACCCGACACCGGATCCGCGCTCACGCCCGCCGGATGTCGCCGCCCGCCTGCACAACAAAGAAATCCCGCGCGGGTCGGCTCGGCGGCTTCATCCCGCGAATCGACGCTCGCACATGCGTTGCCCCGCAACGGTTTAGCGCTACCAATAGGACGTGCGTTCGAGGGCCGACGAGTTTTCGAGCGGACCGCCGCCTGCGGATTTTCGCCCGGTTCCTGCGACGAGCCGCGCACCTGTTGCGGGTTTCACCAGACCAATCAGACGAATTCGGCGTTGCGCATACAACGTTCCGTCGGGGCGTATGCCGGCATATCGAAAAGTATCGAATTCCGGCCGCTTTGCACACTATTCACGTCTGCAACAGCAGCACCGCTGCACTATCCCGGACGATTTCGCGGCACCACCTTGGGACGAGACCTGACCACCTGCGCCCTGGTCCCGCGGTCCTCGCCCTCGGGGGTCTTGTCACCGACCGGCATCGCCGTCATCGGCACACCACTGCCCGATCCGCCGGCCGCCGCGGCCGGCGCCCCGGAGCCCGCCCCGGACATCGCCGGGGTGGCGATGTAAGCCGGCATCGATCCCTGCCACGCCGCGGGCACCGTCAGCGACCCGACGAACCGCGCGCCGCCCAGGCCCGCCGTCGCAACGCCCAACGCGCCCAACCCTGAACCGGCCAACGGCGGCAAGTCCGACAGGACGCTGCCCGCGCTGCGCGGCGCGGCGAGGGGCGCGCTGGCCGCGCCCACCAACGCCGGCGCGCGAGAGAGCGGCGACGCGGCCGCCGCCGGTGCCGGGGCGGCACTTTGGGCAAGCGTCACCATGGGCGTCATCAACGCGGTCGCCGGGTACATTCCGGCCTGCGCCACCGACGTCAACGTCGCCACCGGCGTCGACGACAGCAACGAGACCGCCGGCGAGAGCGCCCCGAACACCGACTGCAGTTGGGAGACGAACGCGGTTCCCAGCGAGGACAGGCCCTGGAAGAACTGTGACGCGAGAGTCAGGGGTGCCGTCACCAATCCGGCCAGGCCCGACAGGTCCGCGGCGGGCGCGCCGCCGCCGAGGGCCGCCGGCGGCACGCTGAATTCCGGCAGCGCCTCCGCCATCGATTGGGCCCCGGCGTGATAGCCCAACATCGCCGCCACATCCTGCGCCCACATCTCGACGTATTCGAGCTCGGTCTGTGCGATGGCCGCGGTATTGATGCCAAAGAAGTTCGTGGCAATCAGGACGAGCAACCGGGCCCGATTGGCCAGCACCTCCGGCAGCGGAACCGTCGCCACCAGTGCGCCCTCGAAAGCCAGTGCGGCGATCCGGGCCTGCAAGGCCGCCACCTCCGCCTGCGCCGCCGCGATGATCAGCCATTGCACGTAGGGCGCCGCGGCGCCGGTCATCGCCATCGACGACGGCCCCATCCAGGCGCTACCGGCCAGATCGGAAACCGTGGTGTGAAACGACGATGCCGAGGATGACAGCTCGGCGGCCAGCCCGTCCCACGCCGCGGCCGCCTCGAACAGAGGGCCGGCCCCGGGGCCGCCGAATATCAAGGCCGAGTTGATCTCAGGAGGGAAGAACACAAACGCGGGAATCATGTGCAACCCCAACCGACCGAGTCAACGGCTCCTGCCCCGGACGGAGCGACATCCACCCGCGGCCATTAGCTATCTACTTATGCCCCAGTGGCGATCCTAAGGCACCAGCACCGCGAAAAGCCGGACTTTTAAGCAAACCTTATTCCGCGGAATTCGGTGTGGGTGAGGATGCATCACCGGCGGCACGGCGGCCGGACCCGCGCCGATGCAACGGGACAAGCAATCTACAAGACGGCCCGCGAGTGGTCGATTAACAACCCTTGAGGCGCGCCGCCAGATAATCCGACACGGCATTCATCGGCACCCGCTCCTGGGACATGTCGTCGCGGCGGCGGACCGTCACGGCGTTGTCCTCGAGTGAGTCGAAATCCACCGTCACGCAGAAGGGCGTGCCGATCTCGTCCTGGCGTCGGTAGCGTCGCCCGATGGCACCGGCGTCGTCGAAATCGATATTCCAAAACTTCCGCAACTCGGCGGCCAGGTCTCGGGCCTTGGGACTCAAGTCGGCGTGCCGGGACAGCGGCAGCACCGCGGCCTTGACCGGTGACAGGCGCGGATCCAGCCGCAGCACCGTGCGTTTTTCCATCTTGCCCTTGGCGTTCGGGGCTTCGTCCTCGGTGTAGGCGTCGATCAAGAACGCCATGAACGACCGCGTCAGACCGGCGGCGGGCTCGATGACATACGGGGTGTACCGGGTGTCGGTCACCTGGTCGTAGAACGACAGGTCGACGCCGGAATGCTTTGCATGCGTCGACAAGTCGAAATCGGTGCGGTTGGCGACACCTTCCAACTCGCCCCACGGATTACCGGCGAAGCCGAACTTGTACTCGATGTCGACGGTGCGATCGGAGTAGTGCGACAGCTTGTCGGCCGGATGTTCAAATAGCCGCAAGTTCTCCGGATCGATACCCAGTTCGACATACCAGTGCAGGCGGGTGTCGATCCAGTACTGATGCCATTCCTTGGCGGTCGAGGGCTCGACGAAGAACTCCATTTCCATTTGTTCGAACTCGCGGGTCCGGAAAATGAAGTTGCCCGGGGTGATCTCGTTGCGAAAACTCTTGCCGATCTGACCGATTCCAAAAGGCGGCTTCTTGCGGGCGGTGGTCACCACGTTGGCGAAGTTGACGAAGATGCCCTGCGCGGTCTCCGGACGCAGATAGTGCAGGCCCTCCTCGGTTTCGATCGGACCGAGGTAGGTCTTGAGCATCATGTTGAATTCGCGCGGCTCGGTCCACCGGCCGGGTTCGCCGGTCTCCGGGTCGCGGATGTCGGCCAGCCCGTTGGGCGGCGGGTGTCCGTGTTTGGCTTCGTAGGCTTCAATGAGATGGTCGGCGCGATAACGCTTGTGGGTGATCAGTGACTCGACCAGCGGGTCGTGGAAGACCTCGACATGGCCGGAGGCCACCCAGACTTGCCGCGGCAAGATGATCGCCGAATCCAGGCCCACGACGTCGTCGCGACCGGTGACCACCGAGCGCCACCACTGGCGTTTGATGTTCTCCTTGAACTCCACACCCAGCGGGCCGTAATCCCACGCCGATCGGGTGCCGCCGTAGATCTCCCCCGAGGGAAAGACGAAGCCGCGCCGTTTGGCCAGGTTCACTACGGTGTCGATGACGGACGCCACGGGGTGGTGCACTCCCTTTCCGGGTTTGAGCGGGCACGCGCGGCGCTCGACCGCGGTGCGCAGAGCATCAGTCATGGTAGCGATCGGCACCGCGGTCTTTGACATGCGTCATCATGCATGTGACAGTGGATGGCAGCCGACAACGACTTTCACCGGCGACTACTTTCCCACTACCAGGCACTTCTCGAGGTGATGCCGCCCCATGATGACGTCCCCGTCACCTTCTGCCTCGATGCCGGCCGCCGCGGATGGCGACTCGGACCCGGGCCTCCTCGCCCACGACCACGACGCGCTGGGCGCCGCCGGGCACTCCGGAGGGGCCGCCTATCCCGTGCCGCCGCCGCGGGACATCCTCGATGCCGCCGGTGAGTTGTTGCGCGCGCTGGCCGCGCCCGTGCGCATCGCCATCGTGCTGCAGCTGCGCGAGTCGCACCGCTGCGTGCACGAGCTGGTGGACGCGCTCGGCGTGCCCCAGCCGCTGGTCAGTCAGCATCTCAAGATCCTCAAGGCGGCCGGCGTGGTCACCGGGGAGCGATCCGGGCGCGAAGTGCTCTACCGGCTCGCGGATCATCACCTCGCGCACATCGTGGTGGATGCCGTCGCGCACGCCAGTGAGGAGCCGCGCCAATGACCAGGGTCAGCGTCCGCTCCACCCGGCAGCGGGCGGCGATCTCCACGCTGCTGGAGACCCTCGACGAGTTCCGCTCGGCCCAAGAGCTGCACGACGAGCTGCGCCGGCGTGGCGAGAACATCGGCCTGACGACCGTCTACCGGACCCTGCAGTCGATGGCCGCGGCCGGGATGATCGACACGCTGCGCACCGACACCGGCGAATCGGTCTACCGCCGATGTTCGGAGCACCACCACCACCATCTGGTCTGCCGCAGTTGTGGCGCCACCATCGAGGTGGGCGATCACGAGGTCGAACAGTGGGCCAGCGAAGTGGCTGCCAAGCATGGCTTCTCCGACGTCAGCCACACCATCGAGATCTTCGGCACCTGCTCGGATTGCGGGGGCCGGTAACCGGTTACGCCGTCAGCGCCCGACGTATCTCGGCGCCGGTGTCGAGCACCAGCAGGATCAACGTCCGCAGGGCATCGTCGGTCAGGCCGGCGCCGGGGAAGTTATAGCGCAGCATCACGTCGGCGGTTTTCGCCGCACTCCTGCCCGAATTGCGTTGCACCGCTTTATCATTGACCTTCTCGACCATGGTCACGCTGCCGAAGTTGCTGTCGCGGGCCTGCTTGGCCACTTGCTCGCTGAGCTTCTTGGTCGACGGCAGATCCCACGCCAGTATCTGGGTGAGCGAGACCAGATCGAGCCCCTCGGCGATGTTGACCACCCGCAACGAGGCGATGGTGGCGTCGTGGCGCACCGTCACGGCGCCGTCGGCCTCCGCCTCGAGCGGAAGGACGTCGCCGAGTATCGATGCCAGGCGCTCCTGCAGCGGCGGCACTATGCGCTCCCGAATCTGCGGTTGCGGGAGGCGTATTCCTCACACGCCGCCCACAGGTCGCGGCGGTCGTAGTCGGGCCACAGCTTGTCCTGAAAGACGTATTCGGCGTAGGCCGCCTGCCACAGCATGAAGTTGCTGGACCGGTGCTCCCCCGAGGTCCGCAGGAACAGGTCCACGTCGGGGATGTCGGGCCGCTGCAGGTGATGCGACACGGTCGACTCGGTGATGCGCTCCGGGTTCAGCCGGCCGGCGGCGGCCAGGCGCGCGATTTCCCTTGTCGCCTCGGCGATCTCGGCGCGACCGCCGTAGTTGACGCAGTAGTTGACGGTGATGACGTCGTTGTCCTTGGTCAGGTCTTCGGCAATCGCCAGTTCGTTGATCACGCTGCGCCACAGGCGCGGCCGCGAACCCACCCACCGGATCTTGACCCCGATTGTGTTCAGGTTCACCCGGCGCATGCGCACCACGTCGCGATTGAATCCCATCAGAAAGCGGACCTCCTCGGGGGAGCGCTTCCAGTTCTCGGTGGAGAAGGCGTACAGACTGAGCCATTTGATGCCGAGTTCGATTGCGCCACAGACGATGTCGATGACCACCGCCTCGCCCGCCTTGTGACCGTCGGTGCGGGTCAATCCCTGCTGGGTGGCCCAGCGGCCGTTGCCGTCCATCACGATGGCCACATGGTTGGGCAATCGGTCGGCCTCGATCTTGGGCGCGGCCGCCTTGGAAATGTGCTGTGGGGGCCGGCACGGCCCACCGTCGGCCGGGGGCGGCAGCTCGGGAAAGACGACCGGCCAGGTCGACTTGTCGGGGAACACCGGGTAGTCGTCGGGCGCGGGGGGCAGCTGCGGGAAATCGGCTGACGCCGTGGCGAGCTCGGCCTTTCGGCCCGAGCCGCCGGCCCAGAGTTTAGCCACAGTCCATATCCTGCCCGATCAGCGCCGCGCGCTGGTCGGCGATGGTGCGGTCGGCGTGATACGTCCGTTCCACCAGCGGCAGGGTCTTGAGCTGCCGCTCCAGATGCCACTGCAGGTGCGCGGCCACCAGACCGCTGACGTAGTTACGGTGCGACTGCGGGGTCTGCTCGGCGAAGTCCCAATCGCCGTCGTGCAGCGCGGACATCAGGTCCAGCACCCCCGGGGGCGGCGTCGTCGAACCGGCCGGGCGGCAGTGTGTGCAGACGCTGCCGCCGGCGCCGACGTGGAACGCCCGATGGGGACCGGGCGTGGCGCACCGGGCGCACTCGTTCAGCGCGGGCGCCCAGCCTGCGATGCCCATCGCGCGCAACAGGTAGGCGTCCAGCAGGAGGTCTCGGGACCGGCGGCCGTCGGCCACCGCCCGCAACGCGCTCACCGTGAGCCCGTGCAGCGCCGGGGCGGGTGCCCGCTCCTCGCCGGCGAGGCGCTCGGCGGTTTCCAGCATGGCGCACCCGCACGTGTAGCGGCCGTAGTCGTTGACGATGTCGGTGGCGAACGCGTCAATGGAGACGACCTGGGTGACGATGTCGAGGTTGCGGCCGGGGTGCAGCTGCGCGTCGATATGCGCGAACGGCTCCAGCCGAGCACCGAATTTGCTGCGGGTGCGGCGCACGCCCTTGGCAACCGCGCGGACCAGCCCGTGCTCACGAGTCAGCAGGGTGACGATCCGGTCGGCTTCACCGAGCTTGTGCTGGCGCAACACAACAGCTCGGTCTCGGTATAGCCGCATCACAATAGTTTTGCACCCCGCCGCGACATTACGGGTATCCGCGCCGTTAGTCTCGTACCCCGTGATTGGCGCTTCTGGGTCGGGTCCCGGGTCCATTTCCGGATCCGGCCACCGGCGCCTGCCCACGCTCACTGACCTGCTCTATCAGCTGGCGAGCCGCTCGGTGACGTCCACCACACTGGTCGGTCGCTCGCTGCACGCCATCCACGCCAGCCAGCCCACGCTCAACGCCTTTCGGGTGGTGCTCACCGAGTCGGCGCTGGCCGACGCCGCCGAGGCCGACCGGCGCCGCGCGGCCGGCGACACCGCCCCGCTGCTGGGGATCCCGATCGCGGTCAAAGACGACGTCGACGTTGCTGGCGTGCCCACCGCCTTCGGGACCGAGGGGACGGTCGCGCCGGCGACGCACGACGCCGAGGTGGTGCGCCGTCTCAAGGCGGCCGGCGCGGTGATCGTCGGCAAGACCAACACCTGCGAGCTCGGCCAGTGGCCGTTCACCAGCGGACCCGGTTTCGGGCATACCCGCAACCCCTGGTCGCGCCGGCACACCCCGGGCGGATCGTCGGGCGGCAGCGCCGCGGCGGTGGCGGCCGGACTGGTCACCGCGGCCATCGGCTCCGACGGCGCCGGCAGCATTCGCATCCCGGCGGCGTGGACGCACCTGGTCGGCATCAAGCCGCAGCGCGGGCGCATCTCGACCTGGCCACTACCGGAACCGTTCAACGGCATCACCGTCAACGGCGTACTGGCCCGGACGGTGGCCGATGCGGCGCTGGTGCTCGACGCCGCCTCCGGAAACGTGGAGGGAGACCGGCACAAGCCGCCGCCGATCGTCGCCTCGGACTACGTGGGCAAGGCGCCCGGCCCGCTGAACATCGCGCTGTCCACCCGGTTCCCCTACACCGGCTTCCGGCCGAAGCTGCACCCGGAGATCCTGGCCGCGACGCGGGCGGTCGGCAAGCAACTCGAACTGCTCGGCCACACCGTGGTGCCGGGCAACCCCGATTACGGCATGCGGCTGTCGTGGGACTTTCTCGCACGGTCCACCGCAGGCCTGCGCGATTGGGAGGAGCGGCTGGGCGACGGGGTGGTGCTGGACCCCCGCACCCTGTCCAACCTGCGCCTGGGCGCCGTGCTGGGCCAGGCGATCCTGCGCAGCGCGCGTCGCCACGAAGCCGAAGACCAGCGCCGGGTCGGCTCGATCTTCGACATCGTCGACGTGGTGTTGGCGCCGACGACGGCCCAGCCCCCACCCCTGGCACGCGCCTTCGACCGGTTGAGTGGGTTCGGCACCGACCGCGCCATGATTGCGGCGTGCCCGCTGACGTTCCCGTGGAACGTCCTGGGCTGGCCGTCGATCAACGTTCCGGCCGGCTTCACCTCCGAGGGCTTGCCGATCGGTGTGCAGCTGATGGGCCCGGCGAACAGCGAGGGCATGCTGATCTCGCTGGCCGCCGAACTGGAAGCGGTCAGCGGGTGGGCGAGCCAACAGCCCCAGTCGTGGTGGGACCAGACGACGGACGCGCCGGGCGCCGCCGGGCCCCACGCCTGACGCCGGTGTTTACGCAGGTAACTAGGACGAATTAGCCGCTGACAACTCGGGTATTCGTTGGCGATGGACCAATCGACCGCTCCCCTACTCGATGCGCTGGCCGATTATCGGGCCAAGAACCGTTACGGATTCACGCCACCGGGCCACCGCCAGGGCCGCGGCACCGACGACCGCGTCCTGCAGGTGCTGGGCCGCGAACCGTTCCTCGACGACGTGCTGGCCAGCGGCGGCCTGGATGACCGCAGAACCAGCAACCAGTATTTGAAGCACGCGGAGGACCTGATGGCCGAAGCCGTGGGCGCCGACGTTGCCTGGTTTTCCACCTGTGGCAGCTCCCTGTCGGTCCGGGCGGCGATGATGGCCGTGGCCGGCGGCGACGGCAGCCTCCTGGTCGGGCGCGACAGTCACAAGTCGATCGTGGCGGGGCTGATCTTCTCCGGTGTCCAGCCGCGGTGGATCACTCCGCAATGGGACGCCGACCACCACTTCTCTCATCCACCCTCGCCGCAGCAGGTAGACGAGGCGTGGGACAAGCATCCCGACGCCGCCGGGGCGCTCATCGTGAGCCCCAGCCCGTACGGCACCTGCGCCGACATCGCCGGCATCGCCGAGGTGTGCCATCGGCGCGGAAAGCCGTTGATCATCGACGAGGCGTGGGGGGCACATCTGCCGTTCCACGACGACCTGCCGACCTGGGCGATGGATGCGGATGCGGACGTCTGCGTGGTCAGCGTGCACAAGATGGGCGCCGGCTTCGAACAGGGCTCGGTGTTCCATGTGCAGGGCGACCTGATCGATCAGGACCGCCTGTCGGCCTGCGCGGATCTGCTGATGACGACCAGCCCCAACGTCCTGCTGTATGCGGCCATGGACGGATGGCGCCGGCAAATGGTGGAGCATGGACACGAATTGCTCGGCGCCGCACTGGATCTCGCACACAAATTGCGTGCGGACATCGAAACTTTGCCCGGCGTCGAGGTGCTCGACGACGAGCTACTCGGGGCGCAGGCGTCCCACGACCTGGATCGCTTGCAGGTGCTGATGGACGTCTCGGGCACGGGCACCTCCGGTTACCAGGCCGCCGACTGGCTGCGCGCGAACGCTCACGTCGACACCGGGATGAGCGATCACCGCCGCATTCTGGCCACCCTGTCCTTCGCGGACGACAAGGCCACCGCCGGCCGTCTCACCGATGCGCTGCGGGCGTGGCGCAGGGCGGCCGACGACTTCGACCGCCCGCCGCAGATCGACCTGCCCTCTCCCGACGAGCTCCAGTTGGAGACTGTGTGTCTGCCCCGCGACGCGTTCTTTGGGCACGTGGAGGCGGTGCCCACCGATCAGGCCGCCGGGCGGATCGCCGCCGAACAGATCACGCCCTATCCCCCGGGCATCCCGGCGGTGGTGCCCGGAGAGCGTCTCAATGAGGCCGTGCTGAATTACTTGTGTTCCGGCGTGCGCGCCGGGATGAACACCCCGGATGCCGCCGATGCGTCGATGAAAACGATTCGGGTGCTGGCCTGATCCGCCGGGCCATCGGTTCAGTTGCCCCGCGGTTTCGACATCACCCGATTGCCAACGGCTTTGACCGTGTCCGGTAGCAGGCGGTTCGCCGCACCCATGACTTTTGTCAACGCGGAGCCGGCCACCACCTTCTGATCGCCTTGCATCAGCGCCTCGAATCCCTGCCGCGCGACCTGGGCGGGGTCGTCCTTGCGCATTTTGCCCATCAGGGAATCCACCATCTTGGCGCGGCCGAAGAAGTTGGTGTCGGTCGGTCCGGGCATCAAAGCGGTGACAGTGATTGCCGTGTCGCGCAATTCGTCGTGCAGCGCCTGGGCGAAGGATTGGATGAACGACTTCGACGCGTTGTACACCGGCTGATAGGACCCCGGCATCTGCGAGGCGATGGACGAGGTGAACAGCACCTTGCCCGCATTGCGATTCGCCATGTCGCGCAGAACCAGCTTGGCCAGGTGCACGGTGGAGCGCACGTTGAGATCGATGATGCTGAGGTCGTCGGCGAGCTCGCTCTTGAGGAACATTTCCCCGCGGCCGATCCCCGCATTCAGCGCGGCCGCGGCGAGCACGCGGTCGCCTTCGATTGCGCTCTCGTACACGTGCTCCACCCCCTCGGGGCCGCGCAGGTCCGCCTGGACCGGCTGCACCACGGCGCCGAACTGCGAGAGTTTGCCGGGCACGTCGTTGATCGCGTCGTCTTCGGCGGCAACGACCAGGTCATAGCCATGCTGGGCGAACTGCTTGGCCAGTTCGAATCCGATGCCGCTGGACGCGCCGGTGACGAGCGCGAGTTGAGGTTGCGTCATAGGCCGCGGCTACCCAGGGCGAAGGTGACCAAACGCGCGGCGGATGCGCCCACCAAAATTCAACCGGGCCAGATGCGTCGCCTCTGCTCGGCATATGGCTTTTCACGTGCGCTAGCGACGGTGCTAGCACGAATGAAAGTCACCTCTTGGTCCGGCGACCGCGGGCGACGCCGTCGCGTGCGATCGCTAAAAGCCCAGCCGACCAAGCTGTTTGGGGTCGCTCTGCCAGTTCTTGGCAACCTTGACCCGCAGATCGAGGTAAACCTTTGTCCCCAACAGCTTTTCGATCTGGGCACGCGCCGCGGTGCCCACCTCCCGCAGCCGGGCACCGCCCTTGCCGATGACGATTCCCTTCTGGCTGTCGCGTTCGACGTAGAGCAGGGCATGCACGTCGATCAGGTCGTCGCGGTCCTCCCGCGGGTTGACTTCGTCGATGACCACCGCCAACGAATGCGGCAGTTCGTCGCGCACGCCCTCGAGGGCGGCCTCCCGGATGAGCTCGGCCATCAGGACCTCTTCGGGTTCGTCGGTCAGCTCACCGTCGGGGTAGTACGCCGGGCCGGGCGGCAGCGCCGCGGCCAGCACGTCGATCAGGATGTCCACCTGCGCCCCGGTGACCGCCGACACCGGCACAATCTCCGCTGAGTCACCCACCAACTCGCTGACCGCCACCAGCTGCGCGGCCACCCGGTCTCTGGGCGTCTTGTCGATCTTGGTGACGATCGCGACCAGCGTCGTCTTCGGCGCGGTCGCGCGGATCTGTTCGACGATCCACCGGTCGCCCGGACCGATCGCTTCGTCGGCCGGGATGCACAGCCCGATCACGTCGACTTCGGAATAGGTATCGCGTACCAGATCGTTGAGTCGCTTGCCCAGCAGGGTGCGCGGCCGATGCAGGCCCGGCGTGTCGACCAGGATGATCTGGAAGTCGTCGCGGTGCACGATGCCGCGGATGGTGTGCCGGGTGGTCTGCGGCCGCATCGAGGTGATCGCGACCTTGGTCCCGACGAGCGCGTTCGTCAGCGTCGATTTGCCGGTGTTCGGACGGCCCACCAAACATACGAAGCCGGAACGGAATTCAGTCATGCTGCTCGGATTCCTCGCCATCGGATGAACCGTCGGATTCGATCGGGCTGAGCAGCACGGTATTGATCCGCACCCGACCCCGGTGATCGGTGCCGCCTTCGGCCTGCAGCCGCAGACCGTGCGAAACCACCTCGGCGCCCGGCAGCGGCACCCGGCCCAGCTCGAGGGCGAGCAGGCCGCCCACCGTGTCGACGTCGAAATCGTCGTCGAACTCCACCCCGTACAGCTCGCCCAAGTCCTCGATCGGCAACCGCGCCGACACCCGGAAGTGCTTGTCGCCCAGGTCTTCTATCGGCGCCGTCTCCGCCTGGTCGTACTCGTCGGCGATCTCGCCGACGATTTCCTCCAGCACGTCTTCGATGGTGACCAGGCCGGCGATCGCGCCGTACTCGTCGACGAGCAGGGCCATGTGGTTGCGGTCGCGCTGCATTTCCCGCAGCAGCGAGTCCAACGGCTTGGAGTCCGGCACGAAGACGGCCGGCCGCATCACCTTCGACACCGGCGGGGTGCGGCCGCCGTCACCAGACAGAACCGTCTGCTGGACAAGGTCTTTCAGGTACACGACGCCCACGATGTCGTCGACGTTTTCGCCGATGACCGGGATGCGGGAATGCCCGCTGCGCACCGCCAGGTTGATGGCCTGGCTGGCGAACTTGTCGCTTTCGATCCAGATCATCTCGGTGCGCGGCACCATCACCTCGCGGGCCGGGGTGTCACCGAGTTCGAAGACCGACTGGATCATCCGCCGCTCCTCGGCGGCCACCACGCCACGCTGCTGAGCCAGGTCGACGACTTCACGCAACTCGATCTCGGAGGCGAACGGGCCGTTGCGCAGGCCACGGCCGGGCGTCACCGCATTACCCAGCACCACCAGCAGGCGGCTGATCGGCATCAGCAGCCACGAAATTGCCTGCAGCGGAAGGACCGTCGTCAGCGCAATGGAGTAGGCGTTCTGACGGCCGAGGGTACGCGGTCCCACGCCCATCACGACGAAGCTGGTGACCACCATGATGGCGGCGGCGCCGAACAGCCCCCACCTGAGCCCGAAGTTGTCGTAGAGGAACACCACCAGCAGCACGGTCGCCGTGATCTCGCAGGTGATCCGCAGCAACACCACCAGGTTGATGTAGCGGGGCCGTTCGGACATGACCTTGGACAGGGCCACCGCGCCGGGCCGCTCGTCGCGCACCAACTCCTGAACCCGGGCCAGCGACACCGTGCTGATGGCCGCATCGATCGCCGCGAACAGTCCGCCGAGCGCGATCAGCGCGACTGCACCGAGCAGCTCAGACCAGCCGGTCATGAATCAGCGTTCTGCTCCTCGGCCCGGCTCCGGCGAGCGAGCAGCCAGGCGACCAGGCCGACCACCACCGCGAACCCCCCGAAGCGCAGCGCCAAAGTCCATCCGGACTGATTGGGCTGACCGGGCTCCTGATGATGCACGGCCAGCAACACCAGGAAGCTGCCATCGTCGGTCGGCCCGACGCCCGGCGTGGGCTGGGTCTTGATCACCCTGATCTGGGCGGGCGCGCTGCTGGTGTTGTCGATCTGCCCGAAGGCCAGGGTGGAGTCGTCGAGCAGGAAGGTGTCCTGGCCGCCCGCGGGTTGACTCCCGTCGTGACCCACCACCGACACGTGGCCCACCTCCACGGTCTCGCCCTTGGCGGGAACGAACACCGTGACGTTCTCGTACAGCTTCGGCGGCGCCGGCGGCTTGTAGTCGGGCGGCGGCGGACCGTTGTAGCCGTTCAACGGAATTGAGCCCCCGCCATAGAAGCTGCCCGCGGCCACGTAACTGTCACCCACCGCGGTGAACGGGACGACGCCGACGGTCGCGGCGTCGAGCACCATCCGGCCTCCGCGCGGCAGGTACGCCTCCTGATAGGCGCCGTTGTAGAAGTAGCGGAACGTGATCGGCTGGTTGAGCGGGTTGTAGATGGTCGGGCGGCGATAGGAGTCGTCGTAGTCGAGGTAGTCCCAATGGCGCGGCCGGACGAACTTCTGATCGTCCACCTTGAGAATGTCGACGTTCTCCCGGTGCGAACTCACGACGCTCTGCACCCGCTGGTTGAAGTCCACCTGGGTCGGCGGTTTCGGGGGGTTGGCGGGATCGACCCGCGCCACGGGCGCGGCCTTGGCCGCCGCGATCGCCAGCGAGGGCGCGTCCAGCCCGCGCGGCGGCGCCACGACCGGTGCGTTGCGCGGCGCGTCGGGGCCCGGCGGCGGGATGTCCAGCACCGGGACGTTCTGACCCGCGTTGGGCGGCGGGAGGACCAGGGGGTTGTGCGCCGGCGGCGGCATCGGGGGCGGCTCGTACGCCGGGATGGGAACTTCCGGCACCGGCGTGGGCGCGTTGCTCGGGGGTCCCTGGACCCCGCGGCGATCCTCGTTGCACACGTTCGCGGTGTGATAGGCGTTCACGTAGAACATGCAGTGCTGGCAGGAATCCGGGTTCGACCCGGCGCCCGCGCACGGGGCCGCCTGCGCCACCGAAGCGTTGGTGGTGACCACCATCGACAGCGGTGCGAAGGCGATGGCGGCGGCCGCCAGGATGCGAAGTGGCCTCAATGGTCGAAATACCTTGACTTGTCGAGCAATCGGCGGTCGCGTTCGGATTGGCGGTCCTGGTGGTAGGCCTCGACCTGCTCGGCGACCCACTCTTCGAGCAATCGGTCCTGCAGGGCGAACATCTCCTTTTCCTCGTCCGGCTCGCCGTGGTCGTAGCCGATCAGATGCAGCACCCCGTGGATGGTCAGCAGCGCCAGCTCGTGCCCCAGGCTGTGCCCCGCCGAGGCGGCCTGGCCGGCCGCGAATTCCGGGCACAGCACGATGTCGCCCAGCATCGAGGGCCCCGGCTCCGGGGCGTCCGGACGCCCGCCCGGCTCGAGCTCGTCCATCGGAAAGCTCATCACGTCCGTCGGGCCGGGCAGGTCCATCCAGCGCATGTGCAGGTCCGCCATCGCGGCGGTGTCCAGCAGCACCATCGACAGCTCGGCCGCCGGATTGACGTCCATCTTGGCGATGACGAACCGCGCGACGCTGATCAGTTCGGCCTCGGAGACGTCGATACCCGATTCGTTGGATACCTCAATGCTCATGAAATCCGCTCACCGCACCATCATCGACGACCGCGCGAGCCCGTCGCCCGCCGCGCCGCCCGGTTCAATGTCAGGCCGGGCTCGTCAAATTTCGCATAGGCGTCGACGATCTCGGAGACCAGCCGGTGGCGAACCACGTCCACGCTGGTCAGCTCCGCGACATGGATGTCATCGACGCTGTCCAGGATTTCCATCGCCGAGCGCAGGCCCGACTTGGCGCCGCCCGGCAGGTCGACCTGGGTGATGTCGCCGGTGACGACGATCTTGGATCCGAAGCCGAGCCGGGTGAGGAACATCTTCATCTGCTCGGCGGTGGTGTTCTGCGCCTCGTCGAGGACGATGAACGCGGAGTTCAGCGTGCGTCCCCGCATGTAGGCCAGCGGCGCCACCTCGATGACGCCGGCGGTCATCAGTTTGGGGATCAGTTCGGGATCCATCATGTCGTAGAGCGCGTCATACAGCGGCCGCAGATACGGATCGATCTTCTCGCTGAGGGTGCCGGGCAAAAAGCCAAGGCGCTCACCGGCTTCCACGGCTGGGCGGGTCAGGATGATGCGGCTGACCTGTTTGGTCTGCAGCGCGCTGACCGCCTTGGCCATCGCCAGATAGGTCTTGCCGGTGCCGGCCGGGCCGACCCCGAAGACGATGGTGTTGGCGTCGATGGCGTCGACGTAGCGCTTCTGGTTGAGCGTCTTGGGCCGGATGGTCTTGCCGCGCCGCGACAGGATGTCCAGCGTGAGCACTTCGGCCGGTGACTCGTTGTCGGTGCCGGCCAACATGGCGACGCTGTGGCGAACCACCTCCGGGGTCAACGGCTGACCGCCGGCGACGATGGCGACCAGCTCGGAGATCACCCGCTCGGCGAGCGCGACGTCGGCGGGTTCACCCGCGACGGTGACCGCGTTGCCACGCACGTGCAGGTCGGCTTTCAGGCTGCGCTCGAGGGCCCGCAGGTTTTGGTCGGCCGAACCCAACAAGCCCATCACGACATCGGGCGGAACGTCGATGCTGCTGCGAACCTGAGCAGAGGTCGGGACGGCTCCGGCTGCGTCAGCAGCGCTGGTCTCGCGGGGCGTCACGTGGCTCTCGATGCCTGCTTTCTCGGCTTGTCGGTGGGTTGCTGGGCCGTCTCAGTCTACGCCGAGGGCCCGGATTGGTCAGCGTTCAGCAACGTACTCGACGTCGGGTCGGTGTCGCGAACCCGCAGCGTGTGGCCGTTTGCCGGAACGTCGCTGCGCTGGTCCCACCTCGGGGTCAGCACGCCGAGGGCGCCCAGCGCGACCGCCGCGGCGCTCGACGTCCGCAGCACCTGGGGCCCCAGCCGCACCGCCGTCGCGCCCGCCTCGGACAGCGCCGCCATCTCGTCTTCCGCGATGCCGCCTTCCGGACCGACCACCAGCAGCAGCGATTCCGCTTGAGCCAGCCCGACATCCGCGAGCCGGTCGGTGGCCGACTCGTGCAGGGCGAGCGCCGTCGCGCCGGCGGCTACCTCGTCGCGGATCCGCCGGGTCAGCTCGGCGGTGGACAGCACGCCATCGACCGGCGGGATGTGCGCCCGACGGGATTGGCGGGCCGCCGACCGGGCGACGGCACGCCATCGCCGCAAACCCTTGTCGACCCGGTTGCCCTGCCAGTTGGCCACGCACCGCGCGGCATGCCAGGCCAGGAACGCGTCGGCGCCCGCTTCGGTGGCCAACTCGATGGCCAGCTCCGAGCGCTCCGACTTCGGCAGCGCCTGGACCACCGTCACCCGCGGGGATCCCGGGGGAACGGTCCAGCGTTCGAGCACCCGCGCGCGCAGCCCGTCGCGCCCGGCGTGCTCGACCTCGCAGTGGGCCAGGGCCCCGGCGCCGTCGCCCAGCACCAGCCGCTCGCCGGGGCGGATGCGCCGCACGGTCGCGGCGTGGAAACCCTCGTCACCGCCCAGCACGGCCAGCGAGCCGGGCTCGGGCAGATCGTCGAGGTAGAACAGGGTCGCGACCATGTGCGCGCCTTCGCGGCTCCCCGCTAGCGTCCGGTGAAGGTTTCGCGCAGCCGGCTGAACAAGCCGCCCCCGGCGTGCGTCGAGCGGACCTCGGGCACGTCGCGGTTGCGGCGGGTCTTGAACTCGCGCAGCAGTTCGGTGTCGCGGTGGTCCAGCCGGGCCGGAACGACGACCTCGACGTGCACATGCAGATCGCCGCGGGTGCCGGAGCGCAGGTGCGGCATGCCGTGGCCGCGCAGGGTGATGACCGACGCCGGTTGGGTGCCGGGCGGGATGGTGATTTCGCTGACGCCGTCCAAGATGGCGTCGACGGTGACGGTGGCGCCCAGCGCCGCGTCGACCATCGGCACCGAAACCGTGCAGTGCAGATCGTCGCCTTCGCGGACGAAGACGTCGTGGGGCTGTTCGTGGACCTCGACGTAGAGGTCGCCGGCCGGGCCGCCGCGAGATCAGCGTCAAGATCCCCGCGGGTGTCGGCGACGGCATGCGCGTGCGGCTCGCCGCCCAGGGTGAGGTCGGGCCCGGCGGCGGCCCGGCCGGCGACCTCTACGTCGAGGTCCACGAACAGCCCCACGACGTCTTCGTCCGCGAAG
>NZ_LZKY01000276.1:0-911 GCF_001673055.1 Mycobacterium sp. 1245801.1 | reverse complement strand
CCACGAACGCGCCACCGACGACGACGTATTCGCCTCCGACGACGACCTTCTCGCCTCCGACGACGACTTATTCGCCGCCGACCACCACATACGAGCCTCCGACGACGACGTATTCGCCTCCGACGACGACCTATTCGCCGCCGACCACGACGCGCGAGCCGCCAACGACGACGTATTCGCCTCCGACGACGACGTATTCGCCGCCGAGCACCACGCACGCGCCACCGACGACGACGTATGCCCCGCCGAGCACCAAGGTGACCACCCAGGCGCCGGCCCCGACCCACACCCAGCAGACCGTGCCGCCGACGCATTCGCAGCCGGTGTTCCCGCAGGAGCCGCACCCCCACCGCGGGTTCTGAGCGTGCCCGACGCCGACGGGCTGGTCACGGTGGTGCTGCCCTGTCTCAACGAGGAGGAGTCGCTGCCGGCCGTGCTGGCCTCCCTCCCCACCGGTTACCGCGCGTTGGTGGTCGACAACAACAGCACCGACGACACCGCCGGGGTCGCGAGCCGGCACGGCGCCCACGTCGTCGCCGAACCGCGGGCCGGATACGGCTCGGCCGTGCACGCGGGCGTGCTGGCCGCGACCACCCCGATCGTGGCGGTCATCGACGCCGACGGCTCGATGGACGGCGGCGAGCTGCCCCGGCTGGTCGCCGAGCTGCAGCGCGGCGCCGACCTGGTGACCGGCCGGCGCCGCCCGGTGCCCGGACTGCACTGGCCGTGGGTGGCCCGGGTGGGCACGGTCGTCATGAGCTGGCGACTGCGCACCCGCCACGGCCTGCCCGTGCACGACATCGCGCCGATGCGGGTGGCCCGCCGCGATGCCCTGCTGCAGCTCGGCGTCGCCGACCGGCGATCCGGCTACCCGCTGGAATTGCTGGTCCGCGCGGCGGCCGCCGGCTGGC
>NZ_LZKY01000275.1:0-676 GCF_001673055.1 Mycobacterium sp. 1245801.1 | reverse complement strand
GCGCGCCGGTGGTCACCACTCCTGGGAAGACCTCGACGACCTGCTGTTGGCGACCTACTCGGAATTGCGGTCGCGCCCCAACATCACCGTCTGCGTCGGCGGCGGCATCGGCACGCCCGAGCGGGCGGCCGAATACCTGTCCGGGCGCTGGGCGCAGGCGTACGGCTTCCCGCTGATGCCCATCGACGGCATCCTGGTCGGCACCGCGGCGATGGCCGCCAAGGAGGCGACCACCTCGCCGTCGGTCAAGCGCATGCTGGTCGAAACCCAGGGCACCGACCAGTGGATCGGCGCCGGGAAAGCCTCGGGCGGAATGGCATCCAGCCGCAGCCAGCTCGGCGCGGACATCCACGAGATCGACAACAGCGCCTCGCGGTGCGGCCGGCTGCTCGACGAGGTCGCCGGTGACGCGGACGCCGTCGCGGAGCGTCGCGACGAGATCATCGCCGCGATGGCCAACACCGCCAAGCCGTACTTCGGCGATGTCGGTGAGATGACCTACCTGCAATGGCTGCAGCGCTACGTCGAATTGGCCATCGGCGACGGCGATTCCACCGCCGACACCGCCTCGCCGGGCAGCCCGTGGCTGGCCGACACCTGGCGCGACCGCAATTCCGAGTAGGTCGCCAACAGCAGGTCGTCGAGGTCTTCCCAGGAGTGGTGACCACCGGCGCGC
>NZ_LZKY01000274.1:0-3368 GCF_001673055.1 Mycobacterium sp. 1245801.1 | reverse complement strand
CCTCGGCCTCGACGGCGACGCGCATCACCGGCTGCGCCGCCTGGTGTCCAAGGCCTTCGCCCCCCGGGGCGCCGAGCGGCTGCGCACCCTGGTCATCGAGATCATCACCGGCCTGGTCGAGCCGCTCACGGCCGCGGGCCACTGCGACGTCGTCTCCGACATCGCCCGCCGCTACCCCACGCCGGTCATCTGCGCGCTGCTGGGCGCACCGCCCGAGGACTGGCACTTGTTCAGCGACTGGACCGATGACATCAAGAAGATCTTCGACTGGAACGTCGCCGAGGACGGCCCGGCGATCCTGGCCGCGTGGGATCAGCTCGACGCCTATCTCGAGGAGCTGATCGCCCGGCGACGCGCATCGCTGTCCGACGACCTGATCTCCGAGCTCATCCGCACCGAAGACGACGGTGACCGGCTGACCCACGACGAGCTACTCATGCTGTGCGCGACCCTGCTCGGCGCCGGTACCGACACCACGCGCAACCAGCTGGCCGCCGCGGTGCAGACGCTGGCCGACCATCCCGATCAGTGGGCCTTGCTTGCCGAGCACCCCGAGCTCGCTTCGAACGCGATCCATGAGCTGATGCGTTACTCCCCAATCATTTTCGGCACGATTCGGCAGACGGCCGAAGACGTCGAGCTGGCCGGAGTCTGCATTCCGGCCGGCACTCTGGTGCTGGCCAACACCGCCGCGGCCAACCGCGACGCGAGCGTGTACGACCGGCCCAAGCGCGTCGACATCACCCGCGAGGACCCTCCGGCGATGCTCACCTTCGGCGGCGGTGTGCACTACTGCCTCGGCGCGCACCTCGCGCGCCTGGAACTGACCGAGGCGCTGCGGGTGATCACCCGACGCATGCCCAACCCCCGCCGCACCGGCCCGGCCCCATGGAAGGCGATCAGCGGAATCACCGGGCCCATGACCCTGCCGCTGGAGTTCGATGTCGCTACTGTTCAGTCATGACTGGCTGGACCGCCGCAGATCTCCCGTCGTTCGCCGAACGGACCGTCATCATCACCGGCGCCAACAGCGGGCTGGGCTTCGTGACCGCCCGCGAGCTGGCGCGACGAGGGGCCACGATCATCATGGCCGTGCGCAACATCCGCAAGGGCGAGACCGCCGCCCGCCAGATGGCCGGCCAGGTCGAGGTGCGTGAGCTCGACCTGCAGGACCTGTCGTCGGTGCACCGGTTCGCCGACGGGGTGAGCCGGGCCGACGTGCTGATCAACAACGCCGGCATCATGGCCGCCCCCTTCGCGCTGACGGTCGACGGCTTCGAAACCCAGATCGGCACCAATCACCTCGGCCATTTCGCGCTGACCAACCTGCTGCTGCCCAAGCTCACGGATCGGGTGGTCACGGTGTCGTCGATGGCGCACTGGCCGGGAAGCATCAACCTCGACGACCTGAATTGGCAGCACCGGCGGTACTCGCCGTGGCTGGCCTACAGCCAGTCCAAGCTCGCCAACCTGCTGTTCACCAGCGAACTGCAGCGCCGCCTGACCGCCGCCGGCTCCCCGCTGCGCGCGATCGCCGCCCACCCCGGCTACTCGCACACCAACCTGCAGGGCGCCTCCGGGCGCAAACTCGGTGACACGCTGATGTCGGCCGTCACCCGGGTGGTCGCCACCAACGCCGACTTCGGCGCCCGCCAAACGCTGTACGCGGCGTCCCAGGATCTGCCCGGGGACACCTTCGTGGGCCCCCGCTTCGGCCAGATGGGGCGCACCCAACCGGTCGCGCGCAGCCGCCGCGCCCGGGACACCGCCACCGCCGCGGCGCTGTGGTCGCTGTCCGAGCAGCTCACCAAGACCAAATTTCCCCTCTGAGGTGCGGATGCGCTAACCTGGCCGGGCGTCACGGCGAGGGTGGCTGGCTGACCAGCACCGTTATCGACGGAGACCGACGAATCGTCGCGACCCCGGCCGTGCCCCGACACATAGGCGAGCACACAGGAGCGACACGATGGCCAAGCAAGCACTCAACCAGTTGAAGGTCGCCGTTCGCGGCGAGACCGGCAAGGGTGCGTCCCGGCGAGCCCGCCGCGACGGCAAGATCCCGGCCGTCCTCTACGGCCACGGCACCGACCCGCAGCACCTGGAGCTGCCCGGCCACGACTTCGCCGCGGTGCTGCGCCACGCCGGCACCAACGCCGTGCTGACCCTCGACATCGAGGGCTCCGAGCAGTTGGCCCTGACCAAGTCGCTCGACATCCACCCCATCCGCCGCACGATTCAGCACGCCGACCTGCTGGTCGTGCGTCGCGGCGAGAAGGTCGTCGTCGAGGTCACCGTTGTGGTGGAGGGCGAGGCCGTGCCCGGCACGCTGGTGACCCAGGAAGCCAGCGCCATCGAGATCGAGGCCGAGGCCCTGTCGATTCCCGAGCAGCTGACGGTGTCGGTCGAGGGCGCCGAGCCCGGCACCCAGTTCACGGCCGGACAGATCACCCTGCCCAGCGGCGTCAACCTGATCTCCGACCCCGAGACCCTGGTGGTCAACGTGGTCACCGCGCCGACGGCAGAGGAGCTCGAAGCCGAGGGCGCGGGCGAGGTCACCGAGGAAGCCGCGGCCGCCGAGGGCGAAGCAGAGGCCGAGGCCGGCGACGACGAGGCCGCCGAAGCCGAGTCCGAGTAGGCGGATCACAACGTGGCCGAGCCGTTGCTGGTGGTCGGCCTGGGCAATCCCGGAGACAACTACGCCCGGACCCGGCACAACGTCGGGTTCATGGTCGCCGACCTGCTCGCGGCCCGGATGGGTTCGAAGTTCAAGGCGCACAAGCGGTCCGGCGCCGAGATCGTCAGCGGCCGGCTCGCCGGGCGCTCGGTGGTGGTGGCCAAGCCGCGCTGCTACATGAACGAATCCGGCCGTCAGGTCGGCCCGTTGGCGAGGTTCTACTCGGTGGCACCGGGCGACCTCATCGTCATCCACGACGACCTCGACTTGGACTTTGGCCGCATCCGGCTCAAGGTCGGCGGCGGCGAAGGCGGCCACAACGGTCTGCGCTCGGTCGCTAACGCCTTGGGCAGCAAGGACTTTCAACGGGTCCGCATCGGTATCGGCCGCCCGCCGGGACGCAAGGACCCGGCGGCGTTCGTGTTGGAAGCCTTCAGCGCCGCCGAGCGCGCCGAGGTTCCCACCATCTGCGAGCAGGCCGCCGATGCCACCGAGTTGCTGATCGACGTGGGGCTAGAGCCCGCGCAGAACCAGGTTCACGCCTGGTAGCCCGGCCACCGCGAGCAGACGCGAAAGCACCCGACACGCCGCAGCTTTGCGTGCTTTTGTGTCTGCTCGCCGGGCTAGGTGACCAGGCTGACGGAGGTCGACCGGCGCAGCTTGCCCGACGGCGTCTTCGGAATGGTGCCCGGCC
>NZ_LZKY01000273.1:0-50250 GCF_001673055.1 Mycobacterium sp. 1245801.1 | reverse complement strand
ATGAGCGTCGACGGCACCCTGGTGCCGCTGGGCACACCCAAACAGCGGGCGGTGCTGGCGATGCTGCTGATGAACCGCAACAACCCGGTCGGCGTCGACCGGCTCATCACCGCCCTGTGGGACGAGTCGCCACCGTCGGGGGCGCGGGCCAGCATCCACTCCTACGTGTCCAACCTGCGAAAGTTGCTGACCGGTGCCGGCATCGACCCGCGCACGGTGCTGGTCGCGGCACCGCCGGGTTACCGGCTCAACGTCGCCAACGACCGTTGCGATCTGGGCCGGTTCATCGCCGAGAAGACCGCCGGCGTGCAGGCGGCGGCCGCCGGCCGGTTCGAGCAGGCCAGTCAGCACCTGTCGGCCGCCCTGGCCGAATGGCGCGGCCCGGTGCTCGAGGACCTGGACGGCCTTCGCTTCGTCGACGCCTTCACCGCGTCGCTGGTCGAGGAGAAGATCCTGGCTCACACCGCGCAGGCCGAGGCCGAAATTGCCTGCGGACGCGCCTTTACCGTGATCACCGAACTGGAAGCCCTGACGGCCGAGCATCCTTACCGCGAGCAGCTGTGGGCCCAATTGATGACCGCCTACTACCTCGCCGACCGCCAATCCGACGCGTTGGCGGCCTATCGGCGCGTGCAGAAATCGCTGGCCGATGACCTCGGGATCGACCCCGGCCAGAACCTGCGCGCCCTCAACGACCAGATCCTGCGCCAAGAGCCGCTGGACGTGAAGAAGAACGCCATGACGACCGCGGCGGTCGCGATCACCGTGCTTGAGCACTACCCGACCGACGACAAGGTGGCCGCTTATCTGCACGAGGTGTCCGGACGCAGTTATCCGCTGCGGGGATCGACAACCATTGGGCGGCTTGGCGACAACGACATCGTGCTCGACTCCCCCAAGGTCAGCCGGCATCATGCCGTCATCGTCGACACCGGAAACGGTTACATCATCGACGACCTGCGGTCCTCGAACGGCGTGCACGTGCGGGAGCAACGGATCCGTTCCGCAGCCACCCTGCGGGACGGCGACCGCGTGCGGATCTGCGACCACGAATTCACCTTCCAGGTCGCCGCTGACCACGAAGACGAGGCCTGAGAGCACGGCGAGCCGACCCGCGCTGACACGCGCGGCGATTGTTCCCGTTATCGTGCGGTGGGACGCCTGCGCGCTTACCGTCATGATTGCTCAGTCACGGGTTGCGATCGTGTGTCTGCCCGCAAAGTCTCGAAAGAGACCGGCAGGCTAGGGGTTGGGTTGGAAGGATGAGGAATGAGTGACGAGCAGTCCTCACGGGCGGGGTCGATGTTCGGCCCCTACCACCTAAAGCGGCTGCTGGGCCGCGGTGGGATGGGTGAGGTCTACGAGGCCGAACACACCGTCAAAGAGTGGACGGTCGCGGTCAAACTCCTGTCCGAAAGCTTCAGCCGGGACCCGGTGTTTCGCGAGCGGTTGAAACGCGAAGCCCGCACCGCCGGTCGTTTGCAGGAACCGCACGTGGTGCCGGTGCACGACTACGGCGAAATCGACGGCCAGATGTTCCTCGAGATGCGTTTGGTCGAGGGCACCGACCTGGACAGCGTGCTCAAACGCTTCGGCCCGCTGACTCCACCGCGCGCGGTCGCCATCATCACCCAGATCGCGTCGGCGCTCGATGCCGCGCACGCCGCCGGCGTGATGCACCGCGACATCAAACCGCAAAACATTCTCATCACCCGTGACGACTTCGCCTACCTGGTCGACTTCGGCATCGCCAGCGCCACCACCGACGAGAAGCTGACGCAGCTCGGCACCGCGGTCGGCACCTGGAAATACATGGCGCCAGAACGGTTTTCGGACGCGGAAGTCACCTATCGCGCCGACATCTACGCGCTGGCCTGCGTGCTGTTCGAGTGCCTGACCGGGACGCCGCCCTACCGCGCCGACAGCGCCGGGGTGCTGGTCTCCGCTCACATGATGGACCCCATCCCCGCGCCCAGCGCGCAGCGCCCAGGGGTCCCGAAGGCCTTCGATGTGGTGATCGCCCGCGGCATGGCCAAGAAGCCGGAGGATCGCTACGCCAGCGCGGGTGATCTGGCCCTGGCCGCCAAGGAAGCGTTGAGCAACCCCGACCAGGACCGCGCCGCCACCATCTTGCGCCGCAGCCAAGAAGCCGCACTGCCCGCCGCCGACTACCCCGGCGCGGGAGCCCACGCCGCCGCGGCGCCCCCGCAGCCGTTCGGGCCGACGTTCAACACCCCGCCGCCGTCGCCGTTCGACCCGCCGTCGGCCCCCAGTTCCGGTCCGATACCGGCGCACGGCGGTCAGGCGTGGACCCCGACCAGCGGGCCGATCCCGGCGGCCGGTCAGCCGTATTACCAAGGCACCAATGCCAACTGGGGCGCGCCGCCCCAGTTCACCAGTTCGACGCCCTGGGGTCAGCCCCCGCCCAAACCGCACCGCTCGATCTGGCCGATCATCGCGGCCGTCGCCGTGGTGCTCGTCGTGATCGCGACCGGGGTCGGCATCTGGCTTGTCGTTCGCCCCAAGCCGGAACCACCGCAGGCCGCCCCGCTGGGCCCCGAACGCCTCAGCGGCCTGCTGCTCGGCCCGGCCGACATCAACGGTGTGATGGGCTCGTCGTCGATGCAGCCGGGCAAACCCATCACGTCGACGGACAGCTCCTCGGTGACGGTCTCCGCGCCCGATTGCCAGGGGGCGCTGTACACCACGCAGGACCCGGTCTATGCGGGCACCGGCTACTCGGCGGTCAGCGGCCTGGTGTCCTCAGAGGCGGGCGACAACTACGACCACTGGGTCAACCAGGCCGTGGTGCTGTTTCCCTCCGCCGACAAGGCCAAGAGTTTCGTGCAGACCTCCGCGGACAAGTGGAAAGGCTGCGCCGGCAAGACGGTGACCGTCACCAACAAGAGCAAGACCTATCGGTGGACGTTCGCCCAACTTCAGGGCAGTCCACCGAAGATCACGCTGATGGACACCCAGGAGGGCGCCGACGGCTGGGAGTGCCAGCGAGCGCTCAGCGTGGCCAACAACGTGGTCGTCGACATCAACGCCTGCGGGTACCACATCAGCGATCAGGGCGCCCAGATCGCCGACAAGATCGTCGCCAAGATCGACAGCGAGAAGCCCGAGGGCTGAGGCGCTACCGGCCTTGTCAGGACTGCAGATCGGGGCCCTGCGCGCGTAGGTCGTCGACGGCCGACATGGCGCCGCGCAGTTTGGCCAGCCACTCTTCGGCGTGCTCGCCGACCAGCTTGACCGACCAGGCCAGAGCGTCGGCGCGGGACCGGGCGACGCCGGCGTCCACCAGCGTGTCGAGCACCTGGCGTTCGGGTTGCTTCAGCCGCGTCATGACCGGTACGGCGATGTGGGTGAACAGGATTCGCTCGGCGCCGGCCGTGGAAGCGACCTCGACACCCCAGGAGACCTTGCGGCCGTAGCGATCCTGCGCTTCGTCGGCGATGCGCATGCGCTCCGAGCGGGTGTCCTCGCGGAACCGCGACGCCCGTCCGGCCGCGCGAGCCTCGCTCGCTTCGCCTTCCGCGCTGTCTGGGTCCGGGAGCTTGCCGATGACGGTGATCTCTTCGCGGTCGACGACCACCGTGGGGTCGCCGTCGAACCAGCTTTCCGGGAGACGTCCGGCGAACCACTCCGCGGCGTCGCTGGCGTCGGGTTGCTGGGCTTGCTGCCAGCCGCCGGGGCGGCCGTACCGCCTTTGTGTGTGATGGGCTTTCATGATTACATAATTACACCGTTACACCTGTTAGGGAACCGCCTTTCACCGGCAGCGAAACGACCCACCGGCGCGGACGTGTGGGCGGGTGTCGCCACGCCGTCGCAAGCGGTTCTCCACGACGCGGACCGCCCCGGAAAACCGTTGATCCGCGCTGTTGGTCGGCGTATTTTGGTTAGCGAAGCAGGCCCGGGAAGCGACCAATTCGAAGCGCTGGAACACGGGGTAGGAATCCGGCCGCGTAGGACACGCATAAGACGTCGTCAAACGCCCCCTAGAGTCGCACCGGGCCTGCCCATGCGTCGGGCACCTTTCTCGCCCGGGCAGCGCGGGCCCGTCAGTCGCCGTCGCCGCGCCGCACGCGGAAGAGCTTCACCTCGTTCTTGATGCCCTTGAGGCGCCGGGCGCCGGCGAATGAACCGGAGAACTCACCGCTGTCGCCGATGACGTCCCACACCGAATCCGCGACCAGGACCGTGCCCGGGCGCGCCACGTTGGTGACGCGGCTCGCCACGTTGACCGGGCTGCCGAACCAGTCGCCGGCCCGGCTGACCGCCATGCCGGAGGCCACCCCGGCCCGCAGCCGGGGGAAGTCGTTGTCGGTGTCGACGGCCTCGACGAGCTTGACGATGACGTCGAGCAGCGGCAGCGGATCAGGGCAGACGAACATGACCGCGTCACCGATGGTCTTGATGAACCGCACCGGCGGCACCGTCATGTCCCGGGCGAGGATGGCCAGCCGGTTGGCCAGATGTCCCAGTTCCTCGGGCGACACCGCCTCACCGATCCGGGTGAAGCCGACCAGATCCGCGAAGGCAACGGTGATCTGGCGCGCCCCGGGCAGCGGCTCGCCGGCGGCCCGCTCCGCGGCGTTGATCGCCTCGGTTTCCATCATGTGGCGCAGCTGCATGAACAACATGTGCTCGATCATCGGGCCGAGCATGGGCGCGATCTGTCCCACCAAAGCCTTTGACGCCTTGGCGATTTCGAGCTCGCTGTTACCCGGCCGCATGATCGCCGAGAGCGCCGTGTAGCGCATGACTTCGGCGGCCCGCGACAGGCCTTCGGCCAGTACCCGAACCACGAGAACCACCTGCTCGGGATCCAGCCCCAGCTCGACGAATCGCTGGGCGAAGGCGGCGGCTTCGCCGTCGGCGCGCATGTGAACGACCGCGTCGGGGTCGTCCACGCGAACCAGGCCGATCGCGCGCTGCACGCGCTGCAACAGCCCCAGGTCGATGCCGTGGGTCTCGCTGATCTCCCGGGTGGACACGTAGGTGCCGTCATCGCCGATCAGATGGCGGGTGGCCAGCAGCAGGGGCGGATTGGTGGTGCGGATCTCCTCGGTGGTGATGCCCTGCTCGAGCAGCCACCGCACCAATTCGGCGCGCTCGGTGCGCGCGGTTCCCTCGAGCCCCTCGAGCAAATCGTCGATGTTCTGGTCGGCCCCGTCCTGCACGTTCGTCAACCTACAACGCGGGCCAGCCAGGATGTGGGGTGATGAACACACCGCCGCTGCGGGGATTCCCGCCGGTCGTCGATGAGCGAGCCCGGACACTGATCCTGGGTTTGGTGGCCGGCAGTACTAGGCCAATCGGCGCGGCGGCTATGACACCGGCGGTCGCCGCAGGGCCCACGGTCGGGCGGCTTCGATCTGCGCCGACAGCGACAGCAGCGTCGCCTCGTCGTATGGCCTGCCGACGAGTTGGACCGACAACGGCAGGCGGTCGCCATCGAGGTCCCACGGCACCACCGCTGCGGGCTGCCCGGTCAGGTTCCAAACCTGTTGGTAGGGAACGTATCGACCGACCCTCAGCAGCGTCGACACCGCGCCGCGGCGTTGATAGGCGCCGATGCGCGACGGGCCCGTCGCCGTGCCGGGCGTGACGACGACGTCGACGTCGTCGAAGATCGCCTGGATCCGCGAGACCACGCCATCCTCGTTGGCCCGGATCGCCTCCATCCGCCGGTCCGAAAAGAACGAACCGAGGCGGGCGATGTTGCGGGTGCGCGCCTCCAGGCGTTCCGGATGGGCCAGCGCGTCCGCGTCGTCGCAGATACCGCGCAGATACCGAGGCAGATAGTTGGCAAACATCGCCGAGGCCGGATACTCGGGATCGGCCCTGATGACGTCATGGCCCAGGTCGCGCAGCAGCGCACCGGCCTGCTCGACCGCCGTCAGCTCCGCCTTGCCCACCCGGACCGGCAACGGGGTTGGCACCTTGGTGCTCAACGCAATTCGCAACCGGCCGGGGCTGCGGCCCGCCGCCGTCACGAACTCCCCTTCGGGACCGGCCACCGTCGACGTCGCATCCAGGAACACCGCCGCGTCCAGCACCGTGCGCGCGATCGGGCCGTTGACGCTCAGCCCGTACCAGGCATCGTCGTGCGGTTCCAACGACACCCGGTCGCGCTGCGGCTTCAAGCCGAACAGCCCGCACCACGTCGCCGGGATGCGAATCGAGCCGCCCCCGTCGGATCCCAAGGCCAGCGACGCCAACCCGGCGGCGACCGCGGCGGCGCTTCCCCCGCTACTGCCGCCCGGGGTGCGGGTGGGGTTCCACGGGTTGCGGGTGGCGCCGAAGGTCATCGACTCGGTGTAGGGCAGCATCATCAGCTCGGGCACATTGGTCTTGCCGATGATCACCGCACCCGCGGCGCGCAGCCGGCGCACCACCTCCGCGTCGGAGGTGACAGCGGGCCGGTGTCCGCCGCTGCCGAACGTCGTCACCTGCCCGGCGACGTCGACGTCGTCTTTGATCGCGACCGGCACGCCGAGCAACGGCAGCCGCTCGCCCGCGTCCAGACGCTCCTGCGCCGCGGCGGCCTCGTAACGAGCTTGATCGGCGAGCACCACGCGGTAGCACCGCAGCTGGCTGTCCAGCCGCGCTATCCGCTCCAGGTAGACCTCGAGCAACTCCGGCGCGGTCAGTTCACCGTCGGCCAGCATGCGCGCTTGTGCCGCCGCGCCGGCGAACGCGAGATCGTTCACCGCGGCAGCGTATCCCGCGATTCGAGGCAGGCCCCGGATGGTCTCGGCGTGGCCATGGCGAAGCAGCCAGTACCGTGGGCGACATGTCCTGCGTGTTCTGTGCGATCGTCGCCGGCGAAGCCCCGGCCATCCGGATCTACGAAGACGACGACTACCTGGCCATCCTCGACATCCGCCCATTCACCCGCGGCCACACGCTGGTGCTGCCCAAACGGCACAGCGTCGATCTCACCGACACCGCGCCGGAGACCCTGGCCGGGATGGTCACCCTGGGCCAACGCATCGCCCGGGCCGCGCGGACCACCGAACTGGCCGACGCCACCAACATCGCTGTCAACGACGGCCGCGCCGCTTTCCAGACCGTGTTCCACATCCACCTGCACGTTCTGCCCCGCCGCAACGGCGACAAGCTGTCGGTGGCCAAGGGAATGCTGCTGCGCCGCGACCCCGACCGGGACGCCACCGGCCAGATTCTGCGCAACGCGCTGGCCCGCATCGATGCAAGTCAGGCCGATTGAGCCCAACGGCGACGGCCGCACCCCGCCCCAACCTGGCAAAAGCCGCACTTGGCGAACATCAGCAGCGGTTTAATGCCCAGTAACGCGTGGTGAAGTTGTTCATTCTTCGCCACACAGCAGGGGATCGGCTGGAGCGGTGATGCAACGCTGGGCGGTAAGTCCGTGGCGGCGGTCGGGGGTGCCCCCCCGCGCCGGCTGGATGCTCGCCGCCGCATACGGCGTCGCCGAATTGCTGCTGTTGCTGTCGTCGGTGCGGGGCTGGCACGGCCCCTACGGGACTCGGCCGGTCAACGAGTTCGTCATCGCGGTGTGTCTGGTTGTCGCCGCGGCATTGGCCGGTCGCGCGGCCCGTCGCACGTCCGGACGGCAGCGTTACGGCTGGCTGGCGCTGGTAACGGCCCTGCTCGGCTGGGCGGTGGGCGAGACCATCTGGGCGGTCTACGACGTGCGACCGGAGGTCGAACACGCCGCCCACCCGGCGGCCTCCGAGATCGTGCTGCTGCTATGGCCGGTCGGCGCCATGGTGTCGCTGATGCTGCTGTCCCAGCTATCCCGCAACAGCCCCCGGCGGCTGCTGCTCGACGGTCTTATCGTGGCGACCTCGCTGTTCGTCATCTCCTGGGTGTTCGTGGTCGAAGCGCAGCTGCAGGAGCGGACGGGCACCCGGCTGGCGACATTCGCGGAGATCTTCAACGACATCGTCTTGCTGACGACGGCGATCCTGATGCTGTCCCGGGCGCGCCCCGGCGACCGGCCCAGCCGGAGCCTGGTCGCCGCCGGCGTCGCGACGATCAGCGTCGCCGACATGATGCTGGTCTTCTACACCGGCATCGGCAGCTATCACACCGGCGATGTCGGTGACGTGATACGGGTGGCCGGCCTGGCGATGCTGGCGCTGGGCGCAACGGCCGTCGTGCACGAGCACCCCACGCCGGCATCGCCGGACGAGATCGAGTTCCGCACCCGCCTGTGGCTGCCCTACCTGCCGCTGATCCTGGCGGCAACCGTGGGCTGGGGACATGCGGCGGGCAACGCGATGCACGAACCGATGCTGGCCGCGCTCGGCATCCTGGTGGCCGCCGTCTTGGCGCGGCAGTTCGTCGTCCTCGTCGAGAACCAGAATCTGCTGTCGGAGGTCGCGCGGGAGGCCTTCCGCGACAACCTGACCGGCCTGGCCAACCGGGCGCTTTTCCTGCACCGACTGGACCAGGCCGTCGCGCGGCGACGCCCCGACGGCACCCCGATCGCGGTGTTGTGTCTGGACCTCGACAACTTCAAGGCGGTCAATGACGCCCTGGGCCATCCGGCCGGGGACGAACTCCTGGTCCGGGTCGCCGGCCGGCTCACCGCGGCGCTGGGGGAACAGGGCACCATCGCCCGGCTCGGCGGCGACGAATTCGCGGCGGTCATCGAAGCCTCCGTCGAGGAATCGCAGGCGGCCGCGCATCGGATTCTCGACGCCTTCACCGGCGCCATCCTGATCGAGGGCATTCCGATCACGGTGCGGCCGAGCATCGGATTCACGGTGGCCACCGGCGCGACGAACTGCACGGTCGATCAGCTGCTGCGCCACGCGGACTTGGCCATGTACGCCGCCAAACGCGAAGGGGGACAATGCATTCGCAGCTTCATGCCCGACCTGCCGCTGCCGTATGCGTTTCCGCCGGCGCCGGGTTCGACCAGACCCTCGGTGGCGGCCCGCGCTCTTGGCGGTGACGGCCAGGCACCGCCGGAGTCCCGAACCACCTCCGAGGTCGCGAACGCCACAGCGGCCCAGCCCGAGGATGCGCCCGACGCCGTCCGCTGGCCCCCACGAGACGTCCGGACCGCCCTGGTGCTGCTGGCGATCGGGGTGGTCGCCTTCGCCGTGTCCAGCGTTGTCCGCCCCAATGCCGGGCACGGCATCCTCTCCGCCGCCGCCCTGTACACGGCGCTGACCGTGGTGGCGGCCGGACTGATCGCCCTACGCGCGTACCGGGTTCCGGCCGACCGGTTGGCCTGGGCGCTGATCGCCGCCGGTATGGCGTGCTCGGCCGTGGGCGACGTCGTCTATGCCCTGTGGGTGCCCAGCGGCCGATCCCCGTCGGTGGCCGATCCGGAGTATCTCGCGTACTACCCCTTCATCTACGCCGGGCTGCTGTTGCTCATGCGGGCACGGCTCAAGCGGCTGCCGATCCCGGTTCAGCTCGACTCGCTCATCTGCGCACTGACGTTGGCGGCGGTGGCCGCGGCGCTGACCGCGGGTCCGATCGGGGCGGCCGCGGTGCGCGCACCGGCGACGGTGTGGGTGGGCATCGCCTATCCGTGGAGCGATATGGTGCTGCTCGCGCTGGCCGCCGGCATGTTGCCGATCCTGGGCTGGCGCAACGAGATTCGCTGGGCGCTGCTGGTGGCCGGATTGGTCCTGTTTGCGTTCGCGGACGCGGCGTATCTGTTCGAGACGTCGGCCGGCTTGTATCGGAGCGGATCCCTGCTGGATGCCTGCTGGGCCGCGTCGTCATTACTGATCGCCATGGCGAGCTGGGCCAGATCGTCGTCGATCACGCCGCCATCGCGAGGCCGGATTGCGCCCTACGCCACTCCGGTGGCATCGGCCGTGGTCGCGTTGGCCGTGATCGTCCTGGCCCACCATTCGCGGCTCGCGGCGACGCTGGCGGCGCTGAGCCTGGTCGTGGCGGCCGGGCGGTTCGCGCTGACCTTCCGGGACGCCAGCCTGCTGGAGACCAACGACAAACTCGCCATGACCGACGAGTTGACGGCGCTGCCCAACCGGCGCTCACTGGCGACGGCCCTGACCGGGTTGCCCGCTTCGCCGCCACCGGACAGCCCGTCGATGCCGACCCGGGCGCACGCGCGCCGGGCGCTGTTGTTGTTGAGCCTGAGCGATTTCCACGAGATCACCGACTCCATCGGTAGACAGTTCGGCGACGAGCTGCTGTGCCACATCGCAAACCGGTTGGCCGGCTGCGTCCGTCGTGACGATCTGCTCGCGCGGGTGGGGGAAGACCAGTTCGCCGTGCTGCTGTCGGATGGGGCCAACCTCACCGCCGCCAGCGCGTCGGCGGGTCGCCTGCTCGAAGCCCTCAGCGAGCCAATCGCTTTGGACCCGATCACCGTGCAGGTGGACGCCCGCATCGCCATCGCGCTGTGCCCGGACCACTGCGACTCCCCCGAGGAGCTGCTCAGCCGCGCCGAAATCACCATGGCGCACGCCAAATCCGCCCGCAGCAAGATCGCGGTCTACGACTCCTCGTTCGAGGCGTATCGCGACAACGACCCCAGCCTGATCGAGGAATTACGCACGGCGTTGTTCGATACCGACGAGCTGCAATTGCATTACCAACCCAAGATCGACGGCCGCGACGGCAGCGTCCACAGCGTCGAAGCGGTGCTGCGTTGGCAGCACCCCACCCGCGGGACACTGCTGCCGGAGGAGTTTCTGTCCGTCGCCGAACGCGCCGGGCTGATGCGCAAGATCTCCAACCGCACGCTGAGCATGGCTCTCGCGCAGGTCCGCTCCTGGCGCGAGCAGGGCATGCCGCTCACCGTCGCGGTGAACCTGTCGACGACCAACCTGCTGGACATCGAACTCGTCGGCACCGTCGAGCGGCTGCTCGCCAATTACGACCTGCCCGCCGAGGCGTTGATCCTCGAGATCACCGAGAGCGCGCTGGTGGACTCGGTGCGTTCCCGCAACACCGTCGCCGCGCTGCAGAGCCTGGGAATCCGGATCTCGCTCGACGATTACGGCACCGGCTGGTCGTCTCTGGCTCGGCTGCAAGAGGTTTCGGTCGACGAGCTGAAGCTCGACCGGATTTTCGTGGCGCGCTTGGCCCACGACGCGCGGTCGGTGGCCATCGTGCGCTCGACGGTGGCGCTGGCGTCCAATCTGGGCGCCGACCTGGTGGCCGAGGGGGTCGAGAACGAGGCCACCCTGAACGCCCTGCGCCGGTATGGCTGCACCATCACCCAGGGCTTCGTGCACACCCCGCCGTTGCCGCCGGATGACCTGCGGGACTGGATCGCCAACCACGCACCCAATCCGCACCCGAGCCAGTCCAACGGGTGAGCGTCACCGCCGGCGGTGTCAGAACAGCTCTTTGGCCAGCAGTTCCAGCGTCGCGACCCGCGCCGGGCCGGTGCTGGGATCGGTGCCGCGGCGCGCCGATGCCACCGGGTTGACCATGACTTCGTCGACGCCGAACCGGTCGGCCAGTGCCCGGATCTGCTCGGCGGCCTCCGCCGGCGCCCCCAGGACGGCGCGCTGCAGCCCGCTCTCCACGATCCGCTGCTGCTGGCCGGTCAACTGGGCGACCGCGGCCTCCTCGACCAGCGGCACCGGCCCGAGCGGCTGCCCGGTCCGCAACCGGGCCATCATCTGCAGGTTGGGCAACATCAAAGCCGTTGCCTCCTCGCGGGTTTCGGCCACGGCGGCGTTCACCGTCAGGAAAGTCAGCGGCTCGGCGGTCAGCTCGCTGGGCTTGAATCGCGCACGGTAGACCTCGAGCGCCTCTTCGGTTCCGTTGCCGGAGAAGTGATGTGCGAACACATACGGCAACCCCTTGGCGGCGGCCAGATGCGCCGAGTACATCGACGAACCCAACAGCCATAGCCGCGGTTCGCCCGCCGCGGCCGGGGTGGCCTTGAGGGTGTAATCACCCGAGCGCAGCGGAACCCGCACGCCGCGAGCGCTCATCAGCGCCGCCACGTCGTCGAGATACTCCGGGAAGTTCTCGATGTCACGATCGTCCCGACCGCCGCGCAGCGCATACGACGTCACCGGATCGGAGCCGGGTGCGCGGCCGATGCCGAGGTCGATGCGCCCTGGGGCGGCGGCCTCCAGCAGCGCGAACTGCTCGGCGACCGCCAGCGGCGCGTGGTTGGGCAGCATCACGCCACCCGAGCCGAGCCGAAGCTGCGCGGTCTGCGCGGCCAGGTAGGCGAGCACCACCGGTGGGCTGGTGGCACCCACCGACGGCATGTTGTGGTGCTCGGCGACCCAGTAGCGGGTGAAGCCCAGCCGATCCGCGGCCTGGGCCAGTTGCACGGTGGCCGCCAGCGCGTCGCCGGTGGTCTGGTCGGTGCGCACCGGGATGAGATCAAGGACGGAAAGACGCACGTTGGCGTCAACGCGCGCGGGCCGGCAAACGTTCCCGCTCGGTTCAGTACTCCTTGAGGGTGATCGAGGCGACGATGCGGTCGAACACCTCCTGGGGTATCGGCGCGCCGCCCGGAATGTTGTCCACGACCAGCCATTGGTTGCGCTTGACGTAGTCGCTGAACTCGCGGTGGTAGTTGGCGAAGCCGGCCGCATGGTCGAGCGTCTCGCCCTCGGTGGCCGCCTTGAGTTCGCCGGCCAAGATGTAGGCACCCAGCAGCGCGACGCTGGTGCCCTGGCCCGACAGGGGCGAGCAGCAGTAGCCGGCGTCACCGACCAGCGCCACCCGGCCCCGCGCCCAGCGATCCATCTTGATCTGCGACATCTCGTCGAAGTAGAAGTCCGGCGCGCTGCGCATGTACTCCAGCAGTTGCGGACGGACCCAGCCGTCGTCGGCCATCCGCCGCGCAAGCTCGGCGAATTGGGCCTCGGTGTCGCGATAGTCGATCCGCAGATCGGTGTCCATGAAGCCCAACATGGCCCGCGCCTCGGCGTTGTTACGCGCGCTGTATACCCCCGCCATGGTGGAGTCGCCGTAGTGCCACATCTGCCAGTAGTCCAGGTCCAGAAAATTGGGCACGGTGAAGATCGCCGCGTGGGTGCCCAGCCTCTCGATGAAGTCGTCTTCGGGCCCGAAGACCAAACGCCGCACGTTGGAGTGCAATCCGTCGGCGCCGATGACGAGGTCGAAACTGCGCGGCGCGGCGTGCTCGAAGGTCACGCGGACCGCCGTCCCGTCGTCGTCCAGGGCGGTGATGGTGTCGTCGAAGAGGTATTCGGCCGACCATTGGCTTGCGCCGTAAAGCAATTCGACCAAATCGTCGCGCAACAGCTCGATATTGGGACTGTCGATGGCGCCACCGGTCGGTGTCGACTCGGTGTCCCGGGACAACTCGTTGCCGTCACGGTCGACGACCGACGAGCCCCGGATTTGCGTCTTGCGCTTTTGGGCGGCGCCCAGCAGCCCCATCCGGTCGAGCACCGTCAGCGCCGGCCCCCGCACGTCGATCGCCTGACCGCCCGGCCGCGGCCCCCGATGGCGCTCCACCACGGTGACTGAAAAGCCATGCTGCCCAAGCCAAAACGCGGCCGCCGCACCAGCCACGCTGGCGCCGGATACCAGAACGTCGGTCACTTGATTCCTGCCAGTTCCTTAGCGTCACGGAAGACGTCGTCGAGCATTGCTGGTGTCAACCTACCGGTGAACATGTTTTGCTGGCTTGGGTGGTAGCAGCCGAGCAGTCGTACACCGGGCGCGAGATCAGCGACGACGCCGTGGCCGAACCGGGGCTTTCGCCCGGTCGTGGTGCCCGGTAGCCGCAGCGCGATCTGCCAGCCGAATCCGCCCAGGGCCACCACCACGCGAACATCCGCGGAGACCAACCGCCATTCGGCCCGCAGCCAGGGCCAGCAGGTGTCGCGCTCCTGCGGCGTCGGCGCGTTGGCGGGAGGCGCGCACCGCACCGGCGCGACGATGCGAATGTGCTTGGTCCGCAAGCCATCCGCGGCGTCGACGCTGGTCGGTTGGTTCACCAGCCCGGCCCGGTACAGCGCCGCGTACAACTGGTCGCCCGAGCGGTCGCCGGTGAACATCCGTCCCGTCCGGTTGGCGCCGTGGGCGGCGGGCGCCAATCCGACGATCAGCAAGCGGGGCCGCGCCGACCCCCAGCTGGGCACCGGTCTCCCCCAATACGGTTGGTCGGCAAAGGCCCGACGCTTGACGACGGCGACGTCCTCGCGCCAGTCGACCAACCGCGGGCAGGCCCGGCAGACGCTGACCAGAGCGTCGATTTCGGGAATCGAGCCGGCGCGCTCGGCGAGTTCGGCGACCGCGGCGGCGTCGCCCGCCACGGGGGTCTGCGGGGTGGCCGGATCGCCCGGCCATCCGGTGCCAGCACCGACCGGTGAGCCGAACTCCTGGCCGGTACGTGGGTGGGCGAGCACATCAACATCCTGCATTCCGTCAGGGTGACCACGAAATCCAGTGGCTCGCGCCGTCGGTTTGCGGTTAGATTTCCCGCGATATTCATGAGCCATACGAGCCGCGGCCCGGCGTCCCTGATCCTGTTCGCGACGCTGCTTGCAACGACGGGCACCGGCATTTCGATCGTGGCCTTCCCATGGTTGGCACTGCAGCACCACGACAGCGCCAAAGACGCCTCGATCGTGGCCGCTGCCATGACGCTGCCGTTGGTGCTCTCCACGCTGATCGCCGGCACCGCGGTCGATTTCTTCGGACGCCGCCGGGTGTCGCTGGTCTCCGATTCCCTGTCCGGCATGGCGGTCATCGGTGTGCCGCTGACCGCTTGGTTCTTCGGCGCCGAAGCAATCAACGTCGCCGAGCTGGCTGTGTTGGCCTGCTGCGCGGCCGCCTTCGATCCCGCCGGGACCACGGCGCGTCAGTCGATGCTGCCTGAGGCGGCCGCCCGCGCGGGCTGGTCCCTGGACCGCACCAACAGCAGCTACGAGGCGATCCTGAACTTGGCCTTAATCCTGGGCCCCGGCATCGGCGGGTTGATGATCGCCACGCTGGGCGGCATCAACACGATGTGGGTCACGGCGGGCTGTTTCGGCTTGTCCTTCCTGGCGATCGGGGGGCTGCGGCTGGAAGGCGCCGGAAGGCCACAGGAGGCGAGCCGCCCGGTGGGACTGGTTTCCGGCGTCGCCGAAGGGATGCGGTTCGTCTGGAACCTGCGCGTGCTGCGCACCCTAGGCTTGATCGACTTGTTCGTCACCGCGCTGTACCTGCCGATGGAAAGCGTGTTGTTTCCAAAGTATTTCGCCGACCAGCACCAACCCGCCCAGTTGGGGTGGGCGCTGATGGCGCTCGGGGTCGGCGGCGTGGTGGGCGCGCTCGGCTACGCCGTGGTGTCGAGATACACCCGGCGGCGCACGGCGGTGCTGACCGCGACCCTCACCTTCGGTGCCGCGACGGCCGGCATCGCGTTCCTGCCCCCATTGCCGGTGATCCTGGTGTTGTGCGGCGTAACCGGCCTGGTCTACGGCCCCATCCAACCGATCTACAACTACGTCATGCAGACCCGCGCGCCGCATCGGCTGCGCGGTCGCGTGGTCGGGGTGATGTCGGGCTTGACGTACGCCGCGGGACCGTTGGGCTTGCTGGTCGCGGGCCCGTTGGCCGACGCCGCCGGGCTGAAGGTCACGTTCCTGGCGCTGGCGGTGCCGATCCTGCTGATCGGCCTCATCGCTTGCCGGCTGCCGTCGCTGCGGGAACTGGACCGCGCGCCGGAGTTCGCCGAGGACCCCGGCCCGTGACACGGGCTTAGGATCGGGCCGTGAGCTCTGACGCCCTGGCCGGCCTGATCGCCGATCTGCCCGACGGGATGGTGGTCACCGACCCGACCGTCACCGAGGGTTATCGCCAGGACCGCGCCTTCGACCCGTCGGCCGGCAAGCCGCTGGCCGTGGTGCGGCCGCGGCGCACCGAAGACGTGCAGACCGTGCTGCGCTGGGCTACCGCCCACCGGGTGCCCGTCGTGACCCGTGGTGCCGGCAGCGGCCTGTCCGGCGGGGCGACCGCGCTGGACGACGGCATCGTGCTGTCCACCGAGAAGATGCGCGACATCACCGTCGACCCGGTGACCCGCACCGCCGTATGCCAGCCGGGGCTGTTCAACGCCGAGGTGAAGAAGGCCGTCGCCGAGCACGGCCTGTGGTATCCGCCCGATCCGTCGTCGTTCGAGATCTGCAGCATCGGCGGCAACATCGCCACCAACGCCGGCGGGCTGTGCTGCGTGAAGTACGGCGTCACCACCGACTACGTGCTGGGCATGCAGGTCGTGCTGGCCGACGGGACGGCCGTGCGGCTGGGCGGGCCACGGTTGAAGGACGTTGCGGGCCTGTCGCTGACCAAGCTGTTCGTCGGCAGCGAGGGCACCCTGGGCGTCGTCACCGAGGTGACCCTGCGACTGGTGCCCAAGCAGAACGCGTCCAGCATCGTGGTGGCCAGCTTCGCCACCGTCGAGGATGCGGTCGAGGCGGTGCTCGGCGTCACCGCGCGGCTTCGTCCCTCGATGCTGGAGTTCATGGATTCGGTGGCGATCAACGCCGTCGAGGACACCCTGCGCATGGGTCTCGACCGCGAGGCGGCCGCCATGCTGGTGGCCGGATCGGACGAGCGCGGCCGCGCCGGCAGCGAGGACGCCGAGATCATGGCCGAAGTATTCGCGGAACACGCTGCGACGGAAGTCTTTTCGACCGACGATCCCGACGAGGGCGAGGCGTTCGTCGTGGCCCGGCGGTTCTGCATCCCGGCCGTCGAAGCCAAGGGGTCGCTCCTGCTCGAGGACGTCGGCGTGCCGCTGCCGGCGCTGGGCCGCCTGGTGACCGGGATCGCGCGCATCGCCGCCGAACGCGACCTGATGATCTCGGTGATCGCGCACGCCGGCGACGGCAACACCCACCCGCTGATCGTCTACGACCCCGCCGACGCCGACATGACCGAACGCGCGCACCTGGCGTTCGGCGAGATCATGGATCTCGCCGTCGGCCTGGGCGGCACCATCACCGGCGAGCACGGCGTCGGCCGGTTGAAGCGGCCCTGGCTGGCCGGCTATCTGGGCCCCGACGTGATGGACCTCAACCGGCGCATCAAGCAGGCGCTGGATCCGCAGGGCATTTTGAACCCGGGCGCGGCTATCTAGGCCTTTGCTCTCGAGTGCCCGGCCAGCCGGGCGCTCGGTGGTGGGCGCCCGGCCAGCGGGGCGCCCGGCGTGCGGCAGGGTTGACATATCGTCACGACTGTCGTACGAATGAGACATGGCTGCTGTTATGTCTCACGAAGCGCCGGTCGCTTTCCAGCTGGCCACCGCCGACACCTGGCCCAACCCGTGGCCGATGTACCGCGCGCTGCGCGACCACGACCCGGTGCACCACGTCGTGCCGGCCAACCACCCCGAGCATGACTACTACGTGCTCTCCCGGCACGCCGACGTGTGGGCCGCGGCCCGCGACCACGAAACCTTCTCCTCCGCCAAGGGTCTGACCGTCAACTATGACGACCTAGAACTGATTGGGCTGCAGGACAATCCACCGTTCGTGATGCAGGATCCCCCGGTACACACGCAGTTCCGCAAGCTGGTGTCGCGGGGCTTCACCCCGCGGCAGGTGGAGGCGGTGGAGCCCAAGGTCACCGAGTTCGTCGTCGAGCGCATCGAGGGGTTGCGTTCGGCCGGCGGCGGCGACATCGTCGCGGAGCTGTTCAAGCCGCTGCCGTCGATGGTGGTCGCCCACTATCTCGGTGTGCCCGAGGAGGATTGGGCCCAGTTCGACGGCTGGACCCAGGCCATCGTCGCGGCCAACACCGCCGAAGGCGGCGTCGCCGGCGCCCTGGAGACCGTCGGCGATGCCGTCGGGTCGATGATGGCCTACTTCACCGGGTTGATCGAACGGCGCCGGACCGAACCCGAGGACGACACCATCTCGCACCTGGTGGCCGCCGGGGTCGGTGCCAACGGTGACATCGCCGGCACCCTGTCGATCCTGGCGTTCACGTTCACCATGGTCACCGGCGGCAACGACACCGTCACCGGCATGCTCGGCGGTTCGATGCCGCTGCTGCACGAACGACCCGACCAACGTCAGCTGTTGGTGGACGACCCCGGCCGCATTCCCGATGCCGTCGAGGAACTGCTGCGGATGACCTCACCGGTGCAGGGCCTGGCCCGCACGGTCACCCGGGACGTGACCGTCGGCGAGACCACCATTCCGGCCGGGCGCAGGGTGCTGTTGCTCTACGGCTCGGCCAACCGCGACGAACGCCAATACGGCTCGGACGCAGGCGAACTCGACGTCACCCGCTGCCCCCGCAACATCCTGACGTTCAGCCACGGCGCACACCATTGTCTGGGCGCCGCCGCCGCGCGGATGCAATCGCGCGTCGCACTGACCGAACTCCTGACCCGGTGCCCGGACTTCGAGGTGGACGAATCCGGCATCGTCTGGGCCGGCGGCAGCTACGTCCGGCGCCCGCTGTCGGTGCCGATCCGGACGACGTCCTGATGGCAGGCAACGACTGGCTGGGCACGCACCGGACCGAGGCGGCCGCCGACCGGATCCTCGACGCCGCCGAGCGGCTCTACACCCAGCGCGATTCCGACTCGATCGGCATGAACGAAATCGCCCGCGCCGCAGGCTGTTCCCGCGCGACGCTGTACCGGTATTTCGAGAACCGCGAGGCGCTGCGAACCGCCTACGTCCACCGCGAAACCCACCGGCTGGGCCGCGAGATCATCGCGCGCACCGGCGACATCGAGGACCCACGCGAACGGCTGGTCGCGAGCATCCTCGTCACGCTGGCGATGGTTCGCGAAAGCCCGGCGCTGGCATCCTGGTTCGCCACCACCCGCCCGCCGGTAGGTGGCGAACTGGCCGGACAGTCCGACGTCATCGCGGCGTTGGCGGTGGCGTTCCTGCAATCGCTGGGACCCGACGATCCCGCCGTCATCGAACGCCGCGGCCGCTGGATGGTGCGGGTGATCGTTTCGCTGCTGACCCACCCGGGCCGTGACGAAGCCGAGGAGCGGGCGATGATCGAGGAATTCGTCGTCCCGATCGTGACGCCGGTGTCCGCCCGCGACTAGCCGGCGTGGTCACTCCCGCACGCGGGTGAACCGGTGCAGCAGCCACGCCAGCGGGATCGTCACCACCAGCGTCGCGACGTACAGGTACAGCATCGGGCCGGTGTAGACCCGCGCGCCGACGATGTAGTCCATCGCGAATTCCATGGTGATCAAGTGGATCAGGAAGATCTCGTAGGAGATCTCCCCCAGCCACACCATCGGGCGGCTGGCCAGTACCCGCGAATACCAACCATGGTCGTCGCCCAGGGCCAGCGGTGCCACCGCGAGCGCGGCGATGACGGCGTAGAAGCACGTCTTGAACAACGCCTCGCTCAGCGTCGCCGGGGAGGTCGTGGGCGCGCCGGCGATGGGCGTGGACACGATGAAATAGCAGATGACCGCCAGCGGTATGGCCACGAACCCGTAGCCGCGCACCCCCATCTCCTGCAGCACGGTCAGCATCATGCCGGCGAGGAACCACGCCAGATAGGTGGGCAGCCACAGCCGTGCCCCGTCGGGAAACCAGTGATCGGTGTGCACCAGCACCAGCCAGGCCGGGCTGATCAACAGCATCCCGGCCAGCGCGCCGAGCACCAACTTCGGCTGCCATTGTCGCCGGCAGATCACCACCAGCAGCAGGTAGGCCAGCAGCGGCAGGATGACGTAGAACGATCCCTCCACCGCAAGGCTCCACATCTGGGTCAGCCCCTGGTGCAGGTACTTGCCGAGGTAGCCGTTGCAGTAGATCTGCGTCAGCGTCAGGTTGCGCGCCAGGCCCAGCCAGCTGTGGCCGGGGTTGGGCCCGGCATTGCGGAAGTGGTAGAGGACGTAGGCGAACAACACCGTGATGACGTAGGCGGGCATGATGCGCCGAACCCGGTGCCACGCATAGCGACTCAGCGACGGCGAACGACCGCCTTTCGCCGCCGCCTTCACCCACGGGCGGAACAACAGGTAGCCGGAGAGCACGAAGAAGATCGGTACCCCGATCTCCATCCGGGAACCGACCAGGCCCCAATAGCCGTGCGTGTATTTGCCGGTGGTGTAGGCCGCGTGGGTGCCGACGACGAGGAGCGCGGCGACCGCGCGGATCCCGGTCAGCGAGGCGACCCGGTCGACGCGAGAGGTCTGCTCGAGGCCGCCCTGGGCGTCTTGTTCTTCGGACAGCGTCATCCGCCGTGTTTCCTGCGCGGCTTCCCACCGTCGTGGCTGCGGGGCCTGGCGGACGACCGCTCCGGTTGCAAGTTGATCAATACCCCCGAAATGCGGGTGTGCTCAAGGCGTTTGAAGATCGACTTGGGCAACTTGGCCGGCAATTCCACCAGGGAGAAATCCGGCCCGATCGCGATGTGGCCGAAATCGCTGCGATGCAGCCCGCCCTCGTTTGCGATGGCGCCGACGATCGCACCCGGGCCGATCTTGTGCCGCTTACCCACTGCGATGCGATAGGTGGCGAAGGGCTTTGCGTTCCTTGGCCTTTCGGGGCGGTCGCGACGTTCGGTGCGCCGCTCGCGCCGCTCCGGCGGCGGTTCGGGCGCCATCAGGAATTCCTCGCCGTCGCGGGATTGCAGCGCCAGCGCGGCGGCGATGTCGGCCATCGGGGTGTCGTGCTCGCGCTCGTAGTCTTCGACCAGCTTGCGAAACAGGTCGATCCCGGGAGAACCGAGCGCGGTGGTGATGGAGTCGGCGAACTTGGCCACCCGCTGGGCGTTGACGTCTTCGACGGTGGGCAATTCGGCTTCGGTGAGCGTTTGGCGCGTGGCCTTTTCGATCGCCTTGAGCAGGTGACGCTCGCGCGGGGAGACGAACAGCAGCGCGGTTCCCGAGCGGCCCGCCCGGCCGGTGCGCCCGATCCGGTGCACATAAGACTCGGTGTCATGCGGGATGTCGTAGTTGAGCACGTGCGATATCCGCTCCACGTCCAGCCCGCGCGCGGCCACGTCGGTGGCGACCAGGATGTCGATGCTGCCGTCCTTCAGGGCGGCCACGGTTCGCTCACGCTGGCCCTGCGGGATGTCCCCGTTGATGGCTGCGGCCGAAAAGCCTCGGGCCCGCAGCCTTTCGGCGACCTCCTCGGTGGCCTGTTTGGTTCGGACGAAGATGATCATCGCCTCGAACGGTTCGACTTCCAGCACCCGCGTCAGCGCATCCATCTTGCGGGGGCCGGCGACCTGGATGTAGCGCTGCGAAATGTTCTCGGCGGTAGCGGTTTTCGCTTTGGTGCTGACCTCGAGCGGATCGTGCAGGTATTTGGTGGTGATCTTGCGGATCGCCGGCGGCATGGTCGCGGAGAACAGCGCCACCTGCTTGTATTCCGGGGTTTCGGACAGGATGCGGTCGACTTCTTCGGCGAAGCCCATGGTGAGCATCTCGTCGGCCTCGTCGAGCACCAGGTAGTCGACGTGGGACAGGTCCAGGGTGCCGCGCTCGAGGTGGTCGATCACCCGGCCCGGTGTGCCGACCACCACGTGGGCGCCGCGGCGGAGCCCGGCCAGCTGCACGCCGTAGGACGAGCCGCCATAGATCGGCAGCACGTTGATCTTGGGCAGGTGGGCCCCGTACCGGCTGAACGCCTCGGCCACCTGCAGGGCGAGTTCGCGGGTCGGGGCGAGCACCAGCGCCTGGGTGGCGGTGCTGGTGACGTCGATCTTGGACAGGATCGGGATCGCGAACGCGGCGGTCTTGCCGGTGCCGGTCTGGGCCAGCCCGACGACATCGGAGCCGGCCATCAGCGCCGGGATGGTCGCGGCCTGGATGCCGGTGGGCGATTCGTAGCCGACGTCGGCGATCGCCCGCAGGACCGAGGGATTGATCTGCAGGTCGGCAAACGTCGGTGAGGCAGCTTCAGTCGAGCTGTCCGGGAGGGTCATCGTCCAAGGAGTCTAGTGGTGACCGCGAGCTCAGCGGACGCTGAGCGCTGCGGGTCACCACCCGAGGGCCCCGTGGTGACCGCGAGCTCAGCGGACGCTGAGCGCTGCGGGTCTATGGCCAGGCGGCCGATCAGGTGATCATCGGCACACCCGGCCATGCCTGCCACGACCTCGCACCCGATGACGGTACGGTGCCCAGATGTGTGGTCGTTGCCCTGTCGTACCGAGCCACTGACCGGCTCGGCCGCTATCGCTCTCATCGCCTTCACTCTGGCCGGCTGCGGTTCGAGCGACTCCACCGTCGCCAAGACGCCGCCGGCCAGGACGTCGGAGACCGCGTCGATCACGGCTCCGGCCACCCCGTCGGCGGCCGCCCAGCCCGGCAACGCCCCGCCGGCCGACCCCTGCGCGGTCAACCTCGCCTCGCCCACCATCGCGAAGGTGGTGTCCGAGCTGCCCCGCGACCCGCGCAGCCAGCAGCCCTGGAACCCCGAACCGCTGGCCGGCAACTACAACCAGTGCGCGCAGCTCTCGGCCGTCATCATCAAGGCCAACACCAACGCGGTCAGCCCGACTACCCGTGCGGTGCTGTTTCACCTCGGCCAGTTCATCCCCCAGGGCGTGCCCGACACCTACGGATTCAACGGCGTCGACCCCGCGCAAACCACGGGCGACACCGTGGCGCTGACCTACCCCAGCGGGATCAACGGCCTGAACACCAATGTGAAATTCCACTGGAACGGCAACGCCGTCGAGCTGATCGGCAATACGCCCGCCCACTGATCTCCGGGCACGCCCGCCCGGTGTGACCGTCATGTCGGAGCGCTGGCCTACTGTGGCTCGAGTGTTGGTCTCCGGCGACAGCATCGTTTACAGCGCATCGGATCTGGCCGCCGCGGCCCGCTGCGAATACGCGCTGCTGCGGGATTTCGACGCGAAACTGGGGCGCGGCCCGGCGGTCACCGTAGAGGACGAACTGCTCACGCGGACGGCCGCCCTCGGTAGCGAACACGAGCGGCGCGAACTGGCCTCGCTGCGCGACCGGTTCGGGCAGGACGTCGCGATCATCGGCCGCCCCGCCTACACGCCCGCCGGCCTGACCGCGGCCGCGGAAGCCACCGGCCGCGCCGTCGCCGGCCGTGCGCCGGTGATCTATCAAGCCGCCATGTTCGACGGCCGCTTCGTCGGCTTCGCCGATTTTCTGATCCGCGACGGGCAGCGGTATCGCGTCGTGGACACCAAACTGGCCCGCTCGGCCAAGGTCACCGCGCTGTTGCAGGTGGCCGCCTACGCCGACGCGTTGGCCGCCTCGGGCGTCCCGGTCGCGCCGGAGGCCGAACTACGGCTGGGCGACGGGACCGCGGTGCGGCACCGGACCTGCGACCTGATCCCGGTCTACCGCTCCCAGCGCGCCCGGCTGCAGCGCCTCCTCGACGACCACTACGCCGCCGGCGCGGCGGTGCGCTGGGACGACGACGGCGTGGCCGCGTGCTTTCACTGTCCCCTATGCCTCGAACAGCTGCGGGCGGCCGACGACGTGTTACTGGTCGCCGGCCTGCGAGTGGGCCAGCGCGACAAGCTCTTTGACGCGGGCATCAGCACGGTCGCCGAGCTGGCCGAGCATCGCGGGCCGGTGCCCGACCTGGCGGGCGGCGTGCTGGACAAACTGACCGTCCAGGCGAAATTACAGGTGCGCCAACGGGAAACCGGCGTTCCTCAGGTCGAGGTCATCGACCCGCAGCCGCTGGCCCTGCTGCCCGAGCCCGACGCGGGAGACCTGTTCTTCGATTTCGAGGGTGACCCGCTGTGGACCACCGATGGTCGCGAATGGGGGCTGGAATATCTGTTCGGTGTGCTCGAAGCCGGGCCGACGGGCAAGTTCCGCCCGCTGTGGGCGCACGACCGGGCCGAGGAACGCAAGGCGCTGATCGACTTCTTGGCGCTGGTGGCCAAACGCCGCAAACGCCGGCCCAACATGCACATCTACCACTACGCGCCCTACGAAAAGACCGCCTTGTTGCGGCTCGCCGGGCGCTACGGAGTGGGCGAGGACGAAGTCGACGAACTGCTGCGCAGCGGGACGCTGGTCGACCTTTACCCGTTGGTGCGCAGGAGCATTCGCGTGGGCGCCGAGTCGTTCAGCCTCAAGGCGCTCGAGCCGCTCTACATGGGCGCCCAACTACGCGCGGGTGACGTGACCACCGCCACCGGTTCGATCACCTCCTACGCCCGGTACTGCGAACTCCGGGAGGACGGGCGTGGCGACGAGGCGGCATCCGTGCTCAAGGAGATCGAGGACTACAACCACTACGACTGCCGGTCGACGCAGGAACTGCGGAACTGGCTGATGTTGCGCGCCTACGAATCTGGCGTTGTACCGGTCGGTGCCCAGCCGGTGGCCGACGGCAACACCGTCGACGACCGCGACGGACTGGCGGTGACGCTGTCCGCATTCAGCGGAGCGGCCGGCATCGACGACCGGACCCCGCAGCAGACCGCGGTGGCGCTGCTGGGCGCGGCGCGCGGCTACCACCGGCGCGAGGACAAACCCTTCTGGTGGGCGCATTTCGACCGGCTGAACTTCCCGATCGAGGAGTGGGCCGACAACACCGACGTGTTCGTCGTCGACCACGCGTTGGTCGCCCTCGACTGGCACACGCCGCCGCGGGCACGCAAACCGCAGCGGCGGCTGCGGCTGCGCGGTGAGCTGGCGCGCGGGGATTTGAAGAGCGACGTCTTCGCGCTCTATCACCCGCCGGCGCCGCCCGGCATGAGCGACAGCCCGGACCGGCGGGCGGCCGGGCGGGCCTCGGTCGTCGAGGCCGACGATGTGGCGGTGCCCACCGAAGTGGTGGTCCTGGAGCGAGTTGGCAGTGACGGCAACACCTTTCACCAGCTGCCGTTCGCGTTGACTCCCGGCCCACCGATCCCGACGACGGCCCTGCGCGAGTCGATCGAGGCCACCGCCGCCGCGGTGGCCGACGGCTTGCCGCACTTACCCGACAGCGCCGTCGTCGACGTGCTGTTGCGCCGCGCGCCACGCACCCGGGGCGGCATTGCGCTCCCGCGCAGCGGCGACACCGTCGCCGACATCACCGCGGCACTACTCGATCTGGACTCGTCGTACCTGGCGGTGCACGGGCCGCCCGGTACCGGCAAGACCCACACCGCCGCCCGCGTGATCCACCACCTGGTCACCCAACGCGGCTGGCGCATCGGTGTCGTCGCGCAATCACACGCCACGGTGGAGAACGTGCTGGACTGCGTGATCGACGCCGGCCTGGATCCGCACCGGATCGCGAAGAAGCGCTACGACCACCACGCCCCACGCTGGCGGGAGATCGACGGCGCCGCCTACGCCGCGTTTCTCGCCGACACGCCGGGATGTGTGATCGGCGGAACCGCTTGGGATTTCGCCAACGCCAATCGGATACCGCCGGGAAGCCTGGATCTGCTGGTCATCGACGAGGCCGGCCAATTCTGCCTGGCCAACACCATCGCCGTGGCACCCGCCGCCGCCAACCTGCTGCTGCTCGGCGACCCTGCGCAGTTGCCGCAAGTCAGCCAGGGCACGCACCCGGAGCCGGTGGACGGCTCCGCGCTGGAGTGGCTGGTCGACGGTCAGCGCACCCTGCCCGACGCACGCGGCTACTTCCTGGACCTCTCCTACCGCATGCATCCGGCCGTGTGCGCCGCCGTGTCGGCGCTGTCCTACGACGACAGACTGCACTCCCACGAATGCACCGCCGCCCGACGCCTCGACGGGTATCGACCGGGCCTGCACTTGCTTTCGGTTGAGCACCAAGGAAATTCGACCGAAAGCCCCGAGGAGGCCAGCGCGATCGTCGCCGAGATCGACCGCATGCTCGGCGCGTCATGGACCGACGAACACGGCACCCGGGCGTTGACGGCCGCCGACGTGCTGGTGCTGGCGCCCTACAACGCCCAGGTGGCACTGCTGCGCCGCCGGCTGGCCGCCGCTGGGCTCGACGGGGTGCGGGTGGGGACGGTCGACAAGTTCCAGGGCGGGCAGGCGCCCGTCGTCTTCATCTCGATGACCGTGTCGTCCACGGACGTGGTGCCGCGCGGAATCTCGTTCCTGCTCAACAGGAATCGGCTCAACGTCGCGGTGAGCCGGGCCCAGTTTGCGGCCGTGATCGTGCGCTCGCCGTCGCTGACCGAGTATCTGCCCGCCACCCCCGCGGGCCTGATCGACCTGGGCGCGTTCCTGGCGCTCACGCAGCCGGGTCGGCGGTCCGGCTAACCGGTCGAGGAGTGCCGGCCCGAGCCGGTGGGATCGTCGTCGGGATTCGAGCGGTGATGGTGACCGCGCGGCGATTCACCGTCGGGGAGATACCGTCCCGCGGAACCGCTATGGGGCCGGCGCGGGGGCCGGGTGAGCCGCTCGCCCGGCGGGAGGGGCTTGGGCGAGCGCCGCACCGCCACCTGACGCAGGCGTTTGCCGCTGTCGACATGGGACCCGTTGTGGGCGTGGCCGATCGGTTCGGGCTGCGCGGCCGGGCCGCGGCGCGGCACTGCGGCGGACGCCGGGCGCGGCCGGTCGACCGGCGGCCGGGGCGGTTCGGGGTCGCGTCTGCGCTCGACGTCGGATTCGCGCACCAGAACGAATTCCACGTACTCGTCGTCGTCGTAGTCGTCGTCGACGTCGTCGTCGGGTCGCAGCGGATCGTCGCCGCCCCTGCCGTCACCCGACCAGGGCGCAAAGCCCACCAGGAACAGCGCCGCGACGATGCCGAACAACGCGACGAACGCCGGCAACAACACCGATTGCGACATCGCGGCGGCGAACGGATCGCGCAGGAACGCAGGCAACTGCAGGGCGAGCGCGTCCTCGCCGACGGCGTCGCCGGACGGCTGGCGCGGCATCTCGGCGGTGATCCGCCAGGTCATGAACGCGGCCATGCCGGCGCTGCCGAGCACCGCGCCGAGCTGGCGCACGGAGTTGTACACCGCGGACCCCGCGCCGGCCAGGTGCGGCGGCAGGTTACGCGTCGCGGTGGCCGTCAACGGTGACCACACGAAGGCCATCCCGACGCCCATCGCGAAGAACGGCATAACCAGCCGCCAGATCGGCGTCGTCGGTGTCATCTCGAAGGTGATCCAGGTGAGCGCGATGGCCAGCACCGAGAAACCGAAACCGAGCACGGGCTGCGGATGGTATTTGTCGACGATCTTGCCGACGAACGGCGCGAAGACACCGTTGGCGATCGCCATTGGCGCGATCAACAGGGCCGAGCGGGTCGGCGAGAGCCCGCACACGGCCTGCGCGTAGAACGTCAGCGGCAGCATCATCGCCGTGGCGGCGAACGAGATGATGGCCACCCCGACGTTGCACAGGCTGAAATCGCGGTCGCTGAAGATGACCAACGGAATCAGCGGCTCGTGGGCGTTCAGCGACTGCCAGAACGCGAAGGCCGTCATGAATCCGACGCCCGCGACGATCAACGCCCAGATCCAGGGTTGCCAGTGCGCGGCCTGCCCCTGCTGCAGCCCGAACACGATCAGGAAGATCCCTATCCCGGACAGGGTGACGCCGATCAGGTCGAAGCGATGCGACTGGGTGGGCAGCACCGGAATCAACCAGTACGCCAACCCCAGCCCGAGGACGCCGATGGGGACGTTGACGAAGAAGATCCACTGCCATCCCAGGCTGTCGACCAGGACACCGCCGGCCAACGGGCCCACCAGGCTGGCGACACCGGCGGTGGCCCCCCACAGGCTCACCGCGACGCCGCGCCGCTCCGCCGGGAAGATCCGGGTGATGGTCGACAAGGTCTGCGGGGTGAGCAGCCCGGCCCCGACGCCCTGCACGACGCGCGCCGCGATCAGCATGGCCGCGCTGCCCGCCAGCCCGCACCACACCGACGAGACGGTGAACACCACCAGGCCGATCAGATACAGGTTCTTGGGTCCGAACCGGTCACCCAGCCGCCCGGCCACCAGCAACACCACCGCGTAGCCCAGCAGGTAGGCGCTGGTCACCCAGACCACCGTGTCGTAGCCGATGCGCAGGCTGCCCATGATGGTCGGGTTGGCGATGGCGACGATGGTCGAGTCGACCATGATCATGAAAAAGCCGATCATCATCGCCCACAGCGGGTTCCAGGGGTTCTGTGACTGCGGCGAGCTCCGGGTGAGAAAGTCCCAGCGGTTGGCGGCCCGGGGCGACGCCGATCCCGCGCGCCCTCCCCCGGGCGTGCGGGGCGTAGCCGTGCTCATCCACCCCACCTCGTTTCGCTCCCGACGATGCCGTTCAGTCGTCTCGGCCCATCTGATCGGCCTGGACCGGCCCACGCAGGCGATACCCGGCGGGTAAACAGCATGGGGATCGAGAAACGGCGCGGACCGTCGCAGACATCCAGCCTGCATTATTCCCGGTGCGGCAATAGGCCGACGGCTGAGGATCGGGTCGGGGGGCATAACACGTCGGGATTTCCCGCGGGCGCGTTAGCCTGAAAAGAACGCCATTTGCAGGAGAGACGATATGCGGGCTCGACGGAACAAGTCGCCGAACCGGTTTTTCACGATGTCCGACTCGGGGTCGGCACCGAGGGCCGACAACGGTCGGCCCAAGATGTCCGCGCGCGCGTTGGCGCAGGTCATCGAGCGAAGCTCGCGGTTGCAGGGCCCGGCCGCCGAGGCTTATGTGACCCGGCTGCGCAACGCGCACCCCAACGCCAGCCCGGCCGAGATCCTGGCCAAGCTGCACAAGCGCTACCTGGCCGTCGTGACGGCAGGCGGTGTTGCCGTGGGGGCCGCGGCGACCATCCCCGGCATCGGCACGATCAGCGCCCTGTCCGCCGCCGCCGCCGAAACGGTGACCTTCCTGGAGGCCACCGCGTTCCTGGTGCTGGCAACGGCGGTGGTCTACGACATCCCGGCCGATCACCGGGAGCGACGCCGCGCGCTGGTGCTGGCGGTGCTCGTCGGCGACAACAGCAAGCACGCCGTCGCCCAGCTTGTCGGCCCGGGCCGCACCAACGGCGGCTGGATCTCCGAGAGCCTGGCCGCCCTGCCGCTGTCGTCGATGTCCAAGCTGAACTCACGGCTGCTCAAGTCGTGGGTGCGCAAGTACACCGTGCGGCGCGGCGCCCTGCTGTTCGGCAAACTGCTGCCGGTCGGGGTCGGGGTCGTGGTGGGCGCCATCGGCAACTACCTCGCCGGCAAGAAGATGATCCGCAACGCCGGCCGGGCGTTCGGCACACCGCCCGCGCGCTGGCCCCGCGCGCTGCATCTGGTCCCCCCGGTCCACGAAGCCGGCTAGCCGTGATCGCAAGCGCGGCCGTGGCGATCGCAGGCGCGGCCGGGCTAGCCCCCACCCGGTGCCCCCGGTCAGCCTGGCGGATCGGCGGTGAAAGGTTAGCCTTTATAGGGCGGAACAATGGGTACCGCCATGGGTATGAGTGTTCGGCCATCCGGGGCCGACAAGGGTGCAGGCGCCGCGGGAATGCGCCTGCGAAAAAGAAGGATTGAGGCGAACTGCGGTCGTGAGCAACATAAGTTCACCGTTCGGGCAAAACGAATGGCTGGTCGAGGAGATGTACCGCAAGTTCCGCGACGACCCCTCGTCCGTCGATCCGAGCTGGCACGAGTTTCTGGTCGACTACAACCCCGAGCCCGCCAACGAGCCCGCGCCGACGGCCCCGACCAGGGGTGACGGCGCGCCGGCCGCCGCCCCGGCGCCGGCCCCGGCGGCCCCGCCGTCCCCCGAGCCGGCCAAGCCCACACCTCCCGTCAGCACTGCCGCCGGCAATGGGGTCGCGCCGCGGCCGGCCAAGGCCGCCACTCCCCCGCCCGCGGAGGGTGACGAGCTGCAGACGCTGCGCGGCGCCGCCGCGGCCGTCGTCAAGAACATGTCGGCGTCGCTGGACGTGCCGACGGCGACCAGCGTGCGCGCCGTGCCCGCCAAGCTGATGATCGACAACCGGATCGTCATCAACAACCAGCTCAAGCGCACCCGCGGCGGCAAGATCTCGTTCACCCACCTGCTGGGCTATGCGCTGGTGCAGGCGATCAAGAAGTTCCCCAACATGAATCGGCACTACGCCGAGATCGACGGCAAGCCCACCGCGGTGACGCCGGCGCACACCAACCTGGGCCTGGCCATCGACCTACAGGGCAAAGACGGCAAGCGTTCCCTGGTGGTCGCCGGGATCAAGGGCTGCGAAACCATGCGGTTCGCGCAGTTCGTCACCGCCTACGAAGACATCGTGCGGCGCGCCCGCGACGGCAAGCTGACCGCCGAAGACTTTGCGGGCGTGACCATTTCGCTGACCAACCCGGGCACCATCGGCACCGTGCACTCGGTGCCGCGGCTGATGAACGGCCAGGGCGCCATCATCGGGGTGGGCGCCATGGAGTACCCCGCCGAGTTCCAGGGCGCCAGCGAGGAACGCATCGCCGAGCTGGGCATCGGCAAGCTGATCACCCTGACCTCGACCTACGACCACCGCATCATCCAGGGCGCGGAGTCCGGCGACTTCCTGCGCACCATCCACGAGATGCTGCTGTCGGATGCGTTCTGGGACGAGATCTTCCGCGAGCTGGGCAACCCGTACCTGCCGGTGCGCTGGAGCACCGACAACCCGGATTCGATCGTCGACAAGAACGCCCGGGTGATGGAGTTGATCGCGGCCTACCGCAATCGCGGTCACCTGATGGCCGACATCGACCCGCTGCGCTTGGACGGCAGCCGGTTCCGCAGCCACCCCGACCTCGAGATCCTCAATCACGGCCTGACGCTGTGGGACCTGGACCGGGTGTTCAAGGTCAACGGTTTCGCCGGTTGCGAATACAAGAAACTGCGCGACGTGCTGGGTCTGTTGCGCGACGCCTACTGCCGCCACATCGGCGTGGAATACACCCACATTCTCGAACCCTCGCAGCAGGAATGGCTGCAGCAGCGCGTCGAGACCAAGCACGTCAAGCCGACGGTGGCCGAGCAGAAGTTCATCCTGAGCAAGCTGAACGCGGCCGAGGCCTTCGAAACCTTCCTGCAAACCAAATATGTTGGCCAGAAACGCTTTTCGCTGGAAGGCGCGGAAAGCATCATTCCGATGATGGACGCGGCGATCGACCAGTGCGCCGAGCACGGCCTCGATGAGGTGGTCATCGGCATGCCGCACCGGGGCCGGCTCAACGTGCTGGCCAACATCGTCGGCAAGCCGTACTCGCAGATCTTCTCCGAGTTCGAGGGCAACCTCAACCCGGCGCAGGCGCACGGCTCCGGCGACGTCAAGTACCACCTGGGCGCCACCGGCGTGTACCTACAGATGTTCGGCGACAACGACATTCAGGTGTCGCTGACCGCCAACCCGTCGCACCTGGAAGCCGTCGACCCGGTGCTGGAGGGCCTGGTGCGCGCCAAGCAGGACCTGCTCGACCACGGCGCCGAGGACCAAGGCGACGAAAAGGCCTTCTCGGTGGTGCCGATGATGCTGCACGGCGACGCCGCGTTCGCCGGTCAGGGCGTGGTCGCCGAGACGCTGAACCTGGCCAACCTGCCCGGTTATCGCGTCGGCGGCACCATCCACATCATCGCCAACAACCAGATCGGCTTCACCACCGCGCCGGAGTATTCGCGGTCCAGCGAGTACTGCACCGACGTCGCGAAGATGATCGGGGCGCCGATCTTTCACGTCAACGGCGACGACCCGGAAGCGTGCGCGTGGGTGGCCAAGCTGGCCGTCGATTTCCGGCAGGAGTTCAAGAAGGACGTCGTCATCGACATGCTGTGCTACCGCAAGCGCGGGCACAACGAGGGCGACGACCCGTCGATGACCAACCCGGCGATGTACGACGTCGTCGACATCAAGCGCGGGGTGCGCAAGAGCTACACCGAAGCCCTGATCGGCCGCGGCGACATCTCGATGAAGGAAGCCGAGGACGCGCTGCGCGACTACCAGGGCCAGCTGGAGCGGGTGTTCAACGAGGTCCGCGAGCTGGAGAAACACGGCGTGCAGCCCAGCGAGTCGGTCGAGGCGGACCAGATGCTGCCGGCCGGGCTGGCCACCGCGGTGGACAAGGCGCTGCTGGCCCGCATCGGTGACGCGTTCCTGGCCCTGCCCGACGGCTTCACCGCACACCCGCGGGTGCAGCCGGTGCTGGAGAAGCGGCGCGAGATGGCCTACGAGGGCAAGATCGACTGGGCCTTCGGCGAACTGCTGGCGCTGGGCTCGCTGGTGGCCGAGGGCAAGCTGGTGCGGCTCTCCGGGCAGGACACCCGCCGCGGCACCTTCTCCCAGCGGCACTCGGTGATCTTCGACCGCAACACCGGCGCCGAGTTCACGCCGCTCAAGCTGCTGGCGACCAACGCCGACGGCACCCCGACCGGCGGCAAGTTCCTGGTCTACGACTCGCCGTTGTCGGAGTACGCCGCCGTGGGCTTCGAGTACGGCTACACGGTGGGCAACCCTGACGCCCTGGTGTTGTGGGAGGCGCAGTTCGGCGACTTCGTCAACGGCGCGCAGTCGATCATCGACGAGTTCATCAGCTCCGGCGAGGCCAAGTGGGGCCAGCTGTCCAACGTCGTGCTGCTGCTGCCGCACGGCCACGAGGGTCAGGGTCCCGACCACACCTCGGGGCGCATCGAGCGCTTCCTGCAGCTGTGGGCGGAGGGGTCGATGACGATCGCGGTGCCCTCGACGCCGTCCAACTACTTCCACCTGTTGCGCCGGCACGCCCTCGACGGCGTGCAGCGTCCGCTGATCGTGTTCACCCCGAAGTCGATGCTGCGCAACAAGGCGGCGGTCAGCGACGTCCGAGACTTCACCGAGATCAAGTTCCGCTCGGTGCTCGAAGAGCCGACCTACGAGGATGGCATCGGTGACCGCGGCAAAGTCACCCGGGTCCTGCTGACCAGCGGCAAGCTCTATTACGAGCTGGTGGCCCGCAAGGCCAAGGACAACCGCGACGACGTGGCGATCGTGCGGATCGAGCAACTCGCTCCGCTGCCGAAGCGCCGGCTGAATGAAACGCTGGACCGCTACCCCAACGTGCAGCAATACTTCTGGGTCCAGGAGGAGCCGGCCAACCAGGGCGCCTGGCCGCGTTTCGGGCTGGAGCTGCCCGAGCTGCTGCCCGACAAGCTGACCGGCCTCAAGCGCATCTCGCGCCGGGCGATGTCGGCGCCGTCGTCGGGGTCGTCGAAGGTGCACGCCGTCGAGCAGCAGGAGATCCTCGACACGGCCTTCGCCTGACGGGCTTCGGTGACCCGCAGGTATCAGGGACCGCTGGTACCGGCTAGCCTCGACGCAAACGTGCCAAAGAAGGAAGGGTGCTCATGCAAGGGTTCGCCGGCAAGGTCGCGGTGGTGACGGGCGCGGGTTCGGGTATCGGGCAGGCGCTGGCCCTGGAGCTGGCCCGCTCGGGCGCCAAAGTGGCGATCAGCGACGTCGACCTCGACGGCCTGGGCCAGACCGAGGAGCAGCTGAAGGCGATCGGCGCGTCGTTCAAGTCGGATCGGCTCGACGTGACCGAGCGCGAGGCCTTCCTGGCCTACGCCGACGGCGTCAAGGAGCACTTCGGCAAGGTCAACCAGATCTACAACAACGCCGGCATCGCCTTCACCGGCGACGTGGAGGTCAGCCAGTTCAAGGACATCGAACGGGTGATGGACGTCGACTTCTGGGGCGTCGTCAACGGCACCAAGGCGTTCCTCCCGCACCTGATCGCCTCTGGCGACGGCCACGTCATCAACGTGTCCAGCGTGTTCGGGCTCTTCTCGGTGCCCGGGCAGGCGGCCTACAACTCGGCCAAGTTCGCCGTGCGGGGCTTCACCGAGGCGCTGCGGCAGGAGATGGTCGCGGCCGGCCACCCGGTGGCGGTCACCACGGTGCACCCGGGTGGCATCAAGACCGCGATCGCGCGCAACGCGACGGCCGCCGAGGGGCTCGACCCCGAGCAGCTCGCGAAGCTGTTCGACAAGCGGCTCGCCAGGACCAGCCCGCAGCGCGCCGCCCAGATCATCCTGGACGCGGTCCGCAAGAAGAAGGCCCGGGTGCTGGTCGGCACTGACGCCAAACTCCTGGACGTGATGGTGCGGCTGGCGGGCCCGTACTACCAGCAGCTCTTCGGCCCGGTGATGGGCCGGTTGCTGCCCAAGCAGTGATCGATCTCTCAGTGTCGAGGGTCGCCGATTCACCGTTTCGCCCTGCTGTAGTCAGCATCGCTGGTAACGATTAGCGTCAAGCGGTTAACCCTGGTCGAGGGAGTTTGCATGGATAGGTTCGCCGGCAAGGTCGCCGTGGTCACCGGAGCGGGTTCCGGTATCGGCCAGGCGTTGGCGGTCGAGCTGGGCCGGGCCGGTGCCAAGGTGGCGATCAGCGACGTCGACACCGAGGGGCTGGCCCAGACCGCCGAACAGCTGACGGCGATCGGCGCGGCGTTCAAGTCGGACCGGCTCGACGTGACCGAACGCGAGGCCTTCCTGGCCTACGCCGACGCCGTCAACGAGCACTTCGGCCAGGTCAACCAGATCTACAACAACGCCGGCATCACCTTCATCGGTTCCATCGAGGACAGCCGGTTCAAAGACATCGAGCGGGTGATCGACGTCGACTACTGGGGCGTCGTCAACGGCACCAAGGCCTTCCTTCCGCACCTGATCGCCTCCGGCGACGGGCACGTCATCAACATCTCGAGCGCGCTGGGCCTGTTCTCCGCGCCCGGCCAGGCAGCCTACGTCTCGGCCAAGTTCGCCGTCCGCGGCTTCACCGAGTCGCTGCATCTGGAGATGGCCCGCGCCGGGCACCCGGTGCGGGTGACGACGGTGCACCCGGGCGGCATCAAGACCGCGTTCGCCCGCAACGCCACCGGCGTCGAGGGCCTCGACCATGCCGAGTTGGCCACCGTGTTCGAGGAGCAGCAGGCCAAGACCACCCCGCAGCGGGCCGCCCAGCTCATCCTCGAAGGCGTGCGAAAGAACAAGGCGCGGGTGCTGGTCGGTCCGGACGTCAAGGCGATGGACCTGCTGGTGCGGCTCGCCGGACCGAACTACGAGCGGCTGGTCGGCGGCCCCGTGATGAGCCGGGTCAAGGACTTCGTCACCCGGTTGCTGCCGAAGCGCTGACCCGGTCGATGAGCGCGTGGATACGCGCGAGAGAGGGCCGGGGCACGTCAGCCTTGATCGTCAGCGGCCGAGCGGATGCTCGGCCAGCCAGCCTCCCGCCACCGCCTGCGGGTCGGCACCCGCGCGCACCTGGCGGCGCATCTCGACCAGGGCGGCGGTGTCCAGCACGCCGGCCACCTCGTTGATCGCCAGCAACTGCCGTTCGCTCAACGCGTTGCGCCGATACAGCGGCACCACGTTCTCCGCGCGGATCAGCGCGGGCTTGCCGTCGGCCAGCGCGACCAGGTCGCCGGGCACGCCCGGGTCGGCCGTGGTGGTCCACCCGGCGGTCAGCTGGCCGGACCTGATCGCGGCGAACATCGTTGCCTTGTCCGGGTATTCGCGCGGGGCGGCGAGCCGGCAGGCGCCGATCGCCGACGGTTCCGGCTGCCCGCCGACAGCGCCGACGACGAGGTCGTCGCAGTGCCGGGGCAGCGTGCTCAGGTCCGCGCTGACCTCGCTGCCGCCCCAGGACTTGGCCGTCGGCTGGCTCACCAGCAACACGGGCTTGTCCTCCGCGGCCGTCGTGTAGTCCCCCGCCACGACACCCTCGGGCAGCGCGGCGATCATCGCGCGGTAGACGTCTTTGTCCGACATTGCCGTCGCGCCGGGCTGCAACGCCTGCAACACGCGGCCGGTGAAGGCGGGCACGACGGTGACTGCGCCCGAATCCAATTGGGCCTTCGGGTCGGTGGTCGCCTGGAACCGCGCACCGAATCCGTATGACCGCAAGGCGGCGACGTAGACGCCGGCCAGCAGCGCCGAGTCGGCGTCCGGGCGGGAACCGACCACCACCTCGGCACGGGCCCGGCGGTCACCGGTGTCGGTTGCGCAACCGGCCACGGCCACCACGGCGGCGAGCAGCGGCACGGCCAGCCTGCCGATTCTCACCCCCCGGCGACGGTCGTGTCTGAGGCTTCCGTGGCCAGCGCCACCGCGGAGGCGACCGCTTCCCCGACCCGCGTGTCCAGCGGGCTGGGAACGATGCGGTCGAGCGCCAGGTCGTCGCTGACGACGGAGAAGATCGCCTCGGCCGCGGCGACCATCATCTTTTCGGTGATCCGCCGGGCACCGGCCTCCAGCGCACCGCGGAACACCCCGGGGAAGGCCAGCACGTTGTTGATCTGATTCGGGAAATCGCTGCGGCCGGTGGCCACCACCGAGGCGTACTTGGCCGCGATCTGCGGGTGGATCTCGGGGTCGGGGTTGGACAGCGCGAACACGATCCCGCCCGGCGCCATGGTGGCGATCATCTCCTCGGGCACCACGCCCCCGGACAATCCGAGGAACACGTCGGCGCCCCGGACGGCTTCGGCCAGGCTGCCGGTCAGGCCGGCGGGGTTGGTGCGCTGCGCCAGCGCCACCTTGACGTCGTTCATGTCGTCGCGACCGGTGTGCAGGATGCCGCGCGAGTCGAGCACGGTGATGTCCGAAACACCCATCACCATCAGGAGATTGGTGCACGCGACGCCGGCCGCACCGGCCCCGGAGACCGCCACCTTCAGCGAGGTCATGTCGCGGCCGAGCAGCTTGCTGGCGCCCATCAGCGCGGCCAGCACCACGATCGCGGTGCCGTGCTGGTCGTCGTGCATCACCGGGCAGTCCAGCGCCTCGATGAGGCGACGCTCGATGTCGAAGCAGCGCGGCGCGGAGATGTCCTCGAGGTTGACGGCGCCGAAGGTCGGGCGCAGCCGCACCAGGGTTTCCACGATCTCGTCGGGATCCTTGGTGTCCAGCACGATCGGGATGGCGTTCAGCCCGCCGTACGCCTGGAACAGGGCGCACTTGCCTTCCATCACCGGCAGCGACGCCGCGGGGCCGATGTCACCGAGGCCCAGCACCGCGCTGCCGTCGCTGACCACGGCCACCAGCCGGTTCGCCCACGTGTAGCGGGCCGCCTGAGTGTGGTCGGCGGCGATCGCGCGGCTGACCTGCGCCACACCGGGCGTGTAGGCGATCGAGAGGGCGCGCTGGGTGTCCAGGGGCGACGTCAGGCCTACCGAAAGCTTGCCGCCGACGTGTGCCTCGAAGATCTCCGCATCGGTGATCACGCCCTGCTCGGCATGCGTCTGTATCGATTCAAGCAATTCGGACACGCGCTTCAGGGTACTGACTACCCATTAGTAGGCCTAATTGGTGATGTGGGTCGCAACGTCGGCCCGCCGCGGCCGCGATCGCGGCTAAATCAGCTTGAGCTCGGTGACGGCGCTGCGCTCGTCGACCAGCTCGGCGGTGGTCTTGTCGATGCGGCCGCGGGAGAACTCGTCGATCTCCAGCCCCTGCACAATCGACCAGTTGCCGTCCTTGGTGGTCACCGGGAACGACGACACGATCCCCTCGGGCACGTCGTAGGAGCCGTCGGAGTAGACCGCCATCGAGACCCAGTCCCCTTCCGGGCTGCCCAGCAGCCAGGACCGGGCGGCGTCCACGGTCGCCGAAGCCGCCGAGGCCGCCGAGGAGGCGCCGCGCGCGTCGATGATCGCCGCGCCGCGCTTGGCGACGGTCGGGATGAAGTCGTTCTCGATCCAGTTCTGGTCGTTGACCACCTCGGCCGCGTTCTTGCCACCGACCTCGGCGTGGAAGATGTCGGGATACTGGGTGGCCGAGTGGTTGCCCCAGATGGTCACCTTCTTGATGTCGGTCACCGCGGCGCCGGTCTTCTTGGCCAGCTGCGAGATCGCCCGGTTGTGGTCCAGGCGGGTCAGCGCGGAGAACCGCTCCTTGGGGATGTCGGGGGCGTTGCTCAGCGCGATCAGCGCGTTGGTGTTGGCCGGGTTGCCGGTGACGCCGATGCGGACGTCGTCGGCGGCGACGGAATTGAGCGCCTTGCCCTGCGCGGTGAAGATCGCGCCGTTGGCCTCCAGCAGGTCGCTGCGCTCCATGCCCGGGCCGCGCGGCCGGGCGCCCACCAGCAGCGCCAGGTTGACGCCGTCGAAGATCTTGTTGGCGTCGGCGCCGATCTCCACGCCGGACAGCAGCGGGAACGCGCAGTCGTCGAGTTCCATCACGACGCCCTCGAGCGCCTTGAGCGCGGGCTCGATCTCAAGGAGCCGCAGCTCGATCGGGCGGTCGGGGCCCAGCAACGAGCCACTCGCCAGGCGGAACAACAGGCTGTAGCCGATCTGGCCGGCGGCGCCGGTGACAGCGACCTTGAGAGGACTTGCGCTCACGTCGATTTACTCCTTGTGGAGAAGTTCGTGCAGATTCGAGGTTTCGGCTCGAAACTAGCGCACTGCGCTCGGCCGCCGATCTCCGGTCCGCTACCAGGGCTTTCCCGACACCTGATCGTCGCGCTTTGAACAGCCGGGACGCGTAGCATGGAGCACCGCCTGATCGGACCTGCGCTTGGTGGGAGGTGGCTGTGTTCCAGGGATTCGACGCATTGCCCGAAGCGCTTCGGCCCCTCGCGCATGAACCGCAACCGAAGGCGGTCCCGGGCCCGAAGCCGCCCACCCAGACGCTGGTCGACTGCGCCGTCTACGCCGACGGCCAGCGATTGCCCGGCAAGCTCGGTTACGCGGACGCACTCGATAAGGTGCGCGAGATCGAAACGCAGGGTCAGGAGGGATTCGTCTGGGTCGGACTGCGCGAACCCAGCCAGTCCGAGATGCAGGAAGTGGCCGACGTGTTCGGCCTGCACCCGCTGGCGGTGGAAGATGCGGTGTGCGCCCATCAGCGGCCCAAGGTGGAGCGCTACGACGACACCCTGTTCCTGGTCCTCAAGACCGTCAACTACGTCCCCCACGAATCGGTGGTGCTGGCCCGCGAGATCGTCGAGACCGGCGAGATCATGGTTTTCGTCGGGAGGGATTTCGTGGTCACCGTCCGCCACGGCGAGCACGGCGGCCTGTCCGAGGTGCGCAAGCGGATGGATTGCGATCCCGAGCAGATGCGGCTGGGCCCCTACGCGGTGATGCACGCGATCGCCGACCACGTGGTGGACCACTACCTCGAGGTGAGCAGCCTGATGCTGGCCGACATCGACGGCATCGAGGGGCTGGCGTTCGCCCCGGGCAGCAAGATCGACGTCGAGCCGATTTATCTGCTCAAGCGCGAGGTGGTCGAACTGCGCCGGTGCGTCAATCCGCTGTCGGCCGCGTTCCATCGCATCCAGATGGACAATAAGGACGTCATCTCCAAAGAGGTGCGCCGCTATCTGCGCGACGTCGCCGACCACCACTCCGAGGCCGCGGACCAGATCGCCAGCTACGACGACATGCTCAACTCGCTGATCCAGGCGGCGCTGGCCCGCGTCGGGATGCAGCAGAACAACGACATGCGCAAGATGGCGGCCTGGGCCGGCATCTTGGCGGTGCCCACCATGGTCGCCGCCATCTACGGGATGAACTTCCATTTCATGCCGGAACTGAACTGGACGTGGGGCTATCCGGCGATCATGGCCGTGATGGCCGTCGCCTGCGTGGGACTGTATTTCCAGTTCCGGCGCAACAATTGGCTCTAGCGCTTTTCGCCGAGCAGACGCAAAAGCACCCATTTCTTGGGCGTGTCGGGTGTTTTTGCGTCTGGTCGTCGCGCATGGATCACAGGTTTGTTCACATCGCCGGAGCAACTGGCTACTTGGATCGCTTGCCTTGGCGCATGTTTACGGCTGTGGACATCGAAAAAGTGCTTTTCGACGGTGGCGGGCTGGCAACTACTTCCCAACTTTTGACCGTGGTCTCGCGCAGGCGTTTGGTCGGACTTGTGAAGTCCGGCAAGCTTATTCGGGTATGCCATGGGGTCTATGCGGCGAGAGAACCCGATGCGGCTGACATGCTGGCCGCTCTCGACCTGGTAGTCGGCCAGCCGGTCGTGGCTTGCCTAGGTACCGCTGCCGGCCTGTACGGCTTCGACACCGAAAGCACCTATCGACTCCATGTCCTTGATCCAGGCGTCAGGATGCGCCCGTCACCTGGGGTTATGGTGCATCAGCGAATCGGTGCGCCGCTGCGGCAAGTCAACGGCCGCCTCGCGACGGCGCCGGCGTGGACCGCAGTCGAAGTAGCCCGAGCACTCCGGCCGCCACGCGCCCTGGCGACGCTTGATGCCGCCCTGCACATCGGCGCTTGTACGGCCGTGGAACTGGCCGCGGCGATTCGCGAGCAGTGGGGACGCCGCGGAATCGTGAAGGTCCGCAAGCTAGTCGAATATGCCGACGGCCGCGCGGAATCACCGATGGAGAGCGAGGCGCGACTCGTATTCATCGCCAGCGGGCTGCCCACACCGGAGCTGCAACACACCATCCTGGACCGCTACGGCAAGCTGTGGCGTGTCGATTTCGCCTGGCCAGATGCGATGGTCGTGGCCGAATACGACAGCGTGGAATGGCACGTCGGCCGCGATGCCCTACTGCACGACCGGCTGAAAACCGCGCGATTGCAGGAGTGTGGATGGACATGTATTCCGATGACAGTTGACGACATCCGAAGAGATCCGGTCGGCCTGGTCGAGCGGATCAACAGTCACCTGAGGACGCCCCGCATAGCGGGCTGAGTCCACGCAGACCGTCGCGAGCAGACGCAAAGGCACCCAATTCTTCGGCGTGTCGGGTGCTTTTGCGTCTGCTCGGCAATAGTCAGTTAGGTTGTGCTGCGGGGCGATTCGGGTCCAGCACATCGACGCCGTCGTTGTCCCACGCCTGCCGCATCGCCTCGGCGCCCTTGAGCCGCACCCAGGCCGCCTCGGTCGCGGTGATGGGTGTCGCCGACAGGAACTGCACGGGGTCACGGGGCGGGTCCAGCGCCAGATCGCCAATCTCGCTGCGGCCCAGCAGCACCGCGGTAAACGGCACCCGCGCCGACGGGGACGCCCACAGCGGCGAACCGAGATCGACCAGCGCGTCCGCGCACAGCACCACACCGTCGACGGCCGGCGCCGCGGCCAGGACTGCCAGACTGCGCGCGATGCCGGTGATCGGGCCGGGACCGCGCAATTGGAGCACGATTTCGGCGCGCGGACCGCGCAACGGGTCGGCGATGTCCAGCGTCGGTTCGGTCATCGGGTGGCGTGAGCAGCCCAGGGTGACGTAGTGCACCGTCGTGTCCGGCTCGCGGAAACGCAGCACCTCGATGGTCTCGGTGCCCAGAAACGTCACACTCGCCGCGTCGGGCTCGGCGTCGGTGAAGTGCGCCCGCAGATGCGCGCGCACCTGATCCTGTGTCACGGTGCCCCGGCCGGCGCGATGGTCAGGTTGGCCCCGGTGTCCGCATCGAAGACCGCCAGCTTGGTGGTGTCCATTGCCAATTCGATCGACTGCCCGATGGCCGCGGCGGATTCGGCGGGAACCCTTGCCACGAACTGGTTTTCGTGAGCGTCCGATTCGGCGGCCAGCTCGTCCAGCTGGGCCGAGTGCGCCGCCCACGCCGCGGTGGAGAAGTAGACGTACTTGTCCGCGCCCAGCGACTCCACCAGGTCGACCTTCACCTCGAAGGTCAGCGCCCTGATGCGCTGGTAGCCGTCGATCAACGCGGAGTCGGACAGATGCTCGGGCCGCACGCCGACGATGACGTTCGCGGGCCGCGGATGCTGGGCGATCACCTCCTGGACCTCCGCTGTCAGCATCACCTCGCCGAACGGCAGTTTGAGCCCGACGGGCGACAGCGTGGCCGGAAAGAAGTTCATCGCCGGTGAACCGATGAAGCCGGCGACGAACAGGTTGGCGGGCTGCTCGTACAGCTCGTCGGGCGTGCCGATCTGTTGCGCGACACCGGAATGCATCACCACCACGCGATCGCCCAGCGTCATGGCCTCGGTCTGGTCGTGGGTGACGTAGACGGTCGTGGTGCCCAGCCGTTTCTGCAACCTGGCGATCTCGCCGCGCATCTGCACCCGCAGTTTCGCGTCCAGGTTCGACAGTGGCTCGTCCATCAGAAACGCCTTGGGATGGCGCACGATGGCGCGGCCCATCGCCACCCGTTGGCGTTGCCCACCCGACAACTGTGAGGGCTTGCGATCCAGAAGTCCGGTCAGATCAAGGGTTTTCGCCGTCTCCTCGACCTTCTGGGCGATCTCGGGCTTCTTCATCTTGGCCAGCGTCAACGGAAAGGCGATGTTCTGCCGCACCGTCATGTGCGGGTACAGCGCGTACGACTGGAACACCATCGCGATATCGCGGTCTTTGGGCGCCTTCTCGTTCACCCGTTCACCGCCGATGCGCAGCTCGCCGGATGAGATGTCCTCAAGCCCGGCAATCATATTCAAGGTGGTCGTCTTGCCACAGCCCGAAGGGCCCACCAGGATCAGGAATTCGCCGTCGGCGATGGTCAGGTTCAGGTCGTGCACCGCCGTCGCGCCGTCCGGGTAACTCTTGCTGACATGCTCCAGCACAATCTCGGCCATCGAGTTATCCCTTCACAGCGCCAGAGGTCAGCCCGGCGACGATTCGTCGTTGGAAGATTAGAACAAAAGCGATGATGGGGACGGTGATCACGACGGCGCCCGCCGCGATCGATCCGGTCGGTTCCTCGAACTGCGAACTGCCGCTGAAGTTCACGATCGCCACCGGGGCGGTGATGGCCGCCTTGGTGGCGGTCAGCGTCAACGCCAGCAGCAGATCGTTCCAGGCGAAGATGAACACCAGGATCGCCGCCGTCACCACGCCGGGTGCGGCCAGCGGCACGATCACCTTGCGGAACGCCTGAGCCGGTGTCGCACCGTCCATTTTCGCCGCCTTCTCCAGATCCCAAGGGATCTCCCGGAAGAACGCCGACAGCGTGTAGATCGCGAGCGGCAGCCCGAAGGTGATGTACGGCAGGATCAGGCCCGGCCAGGTGTCGAACAAGCCGACGAAGCGTTCGATGTTGAACAACGGCGTCACCAGCGAGATGGCGGGAAACATGGTGATCAACAGGGTGGCGCCCACCAGCAGTCGCTTGCCCGGAAAGTCCAGCCGGGCAATCGCATACGCCGCCATGGCGCCGAGCACCACGGCGATTGCGGTGGTGATCAGGGCGATCCCCACGGAGTTGATCAGCGCCGAACTGAAGAAGTCACCGCGAAAGATGCCGCGATAGTTGTCCAGCGATATCGACGACGGAATCAGCTTGCCGTCCTTGATCGTCGAGCTCGGCTTCAGCGACAGGCTGAAGATCCACAGCACGGGCAGCAGCGCATACACCCCTACCAGGGTGTCGACGACGGCCCAGAGCGCGGTGCGCCGCGCACCGATCGACAATCCCGCCCGATCAGCGGCCATCGACATCACCCCCGGGCGCCGCCGCACCGAACACTTTGATGAACACCAACGCGATGACGCCCACGCACAAAAAGATCAGCACGCTGATCGCCGATCCGAGCCCGAGGTTGAAGCCCTTGAACAGGTTGTCGTAACCCAGCATCGACACCGATCCGGTGTTGTTGGCGCCGTTGGTGATCACGTAGATGTTGTCGAAAATGCGGAACGCGTCCAGGGTCCGGAACAACAGCGCGACCACCACCGCCGGCTTGATGATCGGCAGGGTGACTCGTGTCAGCCGCCGCCACGCGCCGGCGCCGTCGACCTGGGCGGCTTTCAGCAGATCCTCCGGGACCAGCGCCAAACCGGCCAGCAACAGCAACGACATGAAAGGTGTTGTCTTCCATACCTCGGCGACCACGACGATCCCCAGCGACGGAACCTGTTCGGTCAGCGGTGCGCTGCCTTGCGGTAGCAGGTTGGCCAGATAACCGGTGCCCGGCGTCCACGCGTAATACCAGCTGTAGGACGCGACCGCGGTGACGATGCCGTACGGGATCAGGACCGCGGTGCGCACCAGGCCCTTGCCGACCATGGTGCGGTGCATGACCAGCGCGAGCGCCAACCCCAGCACGAATTCGAGGCAGACCGAGACCACCGTGATGCCCAGCGTCACCGCCAGTGCCGTCCACCAATAGCGATCGGTCAGGATGGTCACGTAATTGTTCAGCCCGACGAACGCCGTGTCGTTGGGGACGGCAAGGTTGTTGCGCTGCAAGCTCAACCACACGGCGTAGCCGATCGGATACGCCGTCACCAACAGCATCAGCATCGCCGCGGGGGCGACCAGAAGAAACGCCAACCTCCGTTCCGCCGGCCGGCGGCGCCACCGTGGTAGGACCGATGTCGTTGGCGCGGTGCGGGTTTCGGAGACCGTGGCCGTCACGGCAGCAGCCCCTTCCCGTCGATCGCCTTCTGCACCTGCGTGCTGAGCTCGTCGGCGGTCCGCTCGGGATCGATCTGGTTGATCGGGCTCAGCGTCGCGGCGAGCCGAATAGCCACCCCCTGGTAGACCGGCGTCGCCGGGCGCACCGCGGCATCGGTGAGCTGGCGGCGAATGATGGTGTACATCGGGTATTTCGCCTGAAATTGCGAGTCGGAATACAGCGACGCGCGCACCGGCGGCAGCCCGCCTTCGAGCGAAACATACTTCTGGTGGGCCAGATTGCGCAGGCAGCGGATGGCTTCGAAGGCTTCGGCACGGTGACGCGAGGTGCTGGCCACCGCCAGGTTGGCCCCGCCGATCGTCACCTTGGCCGGGCGGCCGGGCGCCACACCGGGATACGGGGCGAACCCGAACACTTGTTGGCTGGCCTGGTACGCGATGCGGAACTGCTCGTCATCGGGCACGAAGGCGCCGGTGTCGTTGATGCTGCCGGCCAGCATCGGGTTCCGGTTGAGCGGCAGGAACGGCACCCCGCCCTTCACCGCGTTCTCCAGCATGGACGCCAGCGCGTAGGGCCAGTTGACGGCGAGCGCGGCCCGGCCCTGTTCGACCGCCAGGCGCGCGGTGCTCTCGTCGGTCCGGCTGATCGACGGATCCGCTCCGGGCGCGACGGCCACCGACTTGAGGACGCGCAGCGCGGTCACGGTGGCCGCCCGGTGCGCGGGCGTGTCGGTCAGCGTGACCCGGCGACCGTCCTCGGAGAGCACCTGGCCGCCGCCGCTCGCCAACAGCGTGTTGAACCAGACCACCAGGCCTTCGCCCTCGTTGGCCTGCACGCCGATCCAGCTGGGCTGCCCAGCGGCATGCAGCCTGGTGGCCTCGGACACCATGCCGTCCCAGGTTCGCGGTGGCTGAGACACCAGATCTGGCCGGTACCAGAGCAATTCGGTATTGGTGGTGACGGGGGCGCCGTACAGTTTGCCTTGCCAACGCGCCGTCGCCAGCGGACCCGGCAGGGTGTCGACCGTGGCGTCGGACTCGGCGCGTCCCTCGGGATCGTCGGACAGCGGCAGCGCCCAGCCCGCTTCGGCGAACTCGGCGGTCCACACCACGTCCAGCGACATCACGTCCAGCGTGCGGTCGCGACCGGTCAGCCGACGCGCCAGCTGCAGACGCTGTTCGCCGGGGGCCCGGGGCAGACTGATCTGCTGGATGGCGAAGCGACCGTTGAATTGCCTAGTGCAGTCCTGGGCCACCGTCGTGAAGGTCGCCCCGTCGGCGGCCGTGGTGTAGAAGCTGATCACCAAGCCATGGCCACCGGAACCGCAGGCCGATACCGCCGCGGCGATGATCGCCGTCGCCAGCGCGAACGCGCCTACCCGGCGCACGCGCCCGCGACGAATCACCACCAATTCACACCTCTCGGGCGCGGCTCAGATCGCCAAGCGCGCCAACAGATCCCGCGCCTTCTCTGCGTTCTGCGGATCACAGAGCACGTCGTAGCGCCCGGCTACCAGCTGCATGGTCGAGCTGAAATCCCTGGTGCCGCGGGCCATCGAATACGGAACGGCGGAGGTGATCAACCCGAAGAACACGCCGGCGACCAGACCCGTGGCCAGCGCTCCCCACGGATTGGGACTGAAGAAGCCCAGCACCAGCCCGATGAACAACCCCAACCATGCCCCACTGAGCACCCCGCCGCCGAGCACCTTCGGCCATGTCAGCCTGCCGGTGACCCGCTCCACCTGCATCAGGTCGACACCGACGATGGTCACCTGCTGCACGGGGAACTGCTGGTCGGACAGGTAGTCCACGGCGCGCTGCGCCTCGGCATAAGTGGGATAGGAGCCCACCGGCCAGCCCCGCGGCGGCGTCGGGAGGCCGGGCGCCCCGCGGCGCCCCGCCGCGCCCGCAGGCGTCGCGCCGGGAACCTGCCCAGGCTGGAAAGGATTAGTCATCGCCGCTCATTGTCCTCCGCCTCGGCCAGGGTTTCATCTCAGGGCTTCTTCACCCTATCGACCTTTGGCCACCTGCGGAGACGCCGTGTCTTCGGCGGCGCCGACGCGACCCAGGCGTCACGCCGGCCCCAGGATTTCGCTCCGGCCCGCCCCGAAACCGGTGCGGCGCCCGCGTACGTCCGGCAGCGATTCGCGGCGGCACTTGGCCTGAGCGCATGGGTTAGGTTGAACACCATGACAGCTCCCGGCGGTGGCTTCGGCGAGGGCGCCCACGACGACGAGGCCGGCTCGGCGCCGGCCGGCGCCGGGCGCCACGAGCAGCCGGACCCGACCGCGCCCTGGGAGCCGCCCGCCGCGCCGCCGCCTCCCGAAGCGGCGCCACCCCCCTATCCGGGGCCGGGCTACCCCCCCGACTATTCGTCCGGGTACGCGCCGTCCTACCCGCCGCCCGTTCCGCCCCCGCCGGGCTACGAGCAACCGCCCGGTTATGCCGGTCCGGCCTATCCGCCCGCGTCCGTGGGCGGCCCGCCCACCTACGGGCCGCCCGCATATCCGGGCGGCTACTACCCGACTCCGGATTACCAGGGAGGCTATGGACCTGCGGCAGCGCAGCCCGGGACGAACCCGCTGGCGATCGCGTCGCTCATCGCCTCTTTCACCGGCCTGCTGTGCTGCGTAGGCTCGATCGTGGCCATGGTGCTGGGCGCGATCGCGCTGGATCAGATCAAGCGGACCCGTCAGGACGGCTTCGGCCTGGCGGTCGCCGGCATCGTCATCGGAATCGCCATGCTCCTCGTCACTTTTGTGGTCGTGCTCTTCGCGATACGCACGCATTAGCGCCAGCGCGCCGGAGCCGGGCTGTCTGCCATCGGACCCGCGGCTGCCTAGGCTCTACTTCCATGGGATCGGTCAATAGGGTGTACGTCGCGCGGCTGTCGCGCATGTTGGTGCTGGGCCCGCTCGGGGAATCCGTCGGCCGGGTGCGCGATGTCGTCATCAGCATCAGCATCGTGCGCCAGCAACCGCGCGTCCTGGGGTTGGTCGTCGACCTGGCCACACGGCGCAGCATCTTCATCCCGATCCTGCGGGTCGCCTCCATTGAGCCCAACGCGGTGACGCTGAGCACCGGCAACGTGTCCTTGCGCCATTTCGAGCAGCGACCCGGCGAGGTGCTGGCTATCGGCCAGGTGCTCGACACCGCCGTCAAGGTCAACGACCCCGAACTGCCCGAGCTGGCGGGGTTGGACGTGGTGGTCACCGATCTGGGCATCGAGCAGACCCGGACCCGGGACTGGATGGTGAGCCGGGTCGCCGTGCGCAGCCAGCGCCGGCTGGGGCGGCGTGGCCCGGTGCACGTCGTCGACTGGCACAACGTGCAGGGCTTGACCCCGTCGGCCCTGGCGTTGCCGGGCCAGGGCGTGGCACAGCTGCTGGATCAGTTCGAGGGCCGCAAACCGGTCGACGTCGCCGATGCCATCCGCGGGCTGCCGGCCAAGCGCCGCTACGAGGTGCTCAAGGCGCTCAACGACGACAGGCTGGCCGACATCCTGCAGGAGCTGCCCGAGGTGGATCAGGCCGACGTGCTGTCGCAGCTGGGCACCGAGCGATCCGCCGACGTGCTCGAGGAGATGGATCCCGACGACGCCGCCGACCTGCTGGGCGTGCTGAATCCGACCGACGCCGAAATGCTGCTGACCCGGATGGATCCCGGGGATTCCGCCACGGTGCGACGGCTGCTCACCCACTCACCCGACACCGCCGGCGGACTGATGACGTCGAACCCGGTGGTGCTGACCCCGGACACCGCGGTCGCCGAGGCGCTGGCCCGCGTCCGCGATCCCGACCTGTCCGCCGCGCTGTCGTCCATGGTGTTCGTGGTGCGTCCGCCCACGGCCACCCCGACCGGGCGCTACCTGGGATGTGTGGCGCTGCAGCGGCTGCTGCGCGAGCCGCCGGCCGAGCTGGTCGGCGGGATCGTCGACAGCGACCTGCTGACGCTGACGCCGGAGACACCGCTGGTCGCGGTGACCCGCTACCTCGCCGCCTACAACCTGGTGTGCGGGCCCGTGGTCGACGACCAGAACCACCTGGTGGGCGCGGTCACCGTCGACGACCTGCTCGATCACCTGCTGCCGCACGACTGGCGGGTGGACATGCAGGACCTCGACACCGCCGGCCGTCTCGAAGGACTGGGAGGATCCGCGTGAGCAAGTCCACGGCTCCGCGGGGGCTCTACACCCCGCGGACATCGCGCAGGTACTCGCCGCGGCTGGATCCCGAAACCGTCGGACAGTTCACCGAGTCGATCGCCCGCTTCTTCGGCACCGGCCGGTATTTGCTGCTGCAGACGATCGTGGTTTTCGTGTGGATCGCGCTGAACCTGTTCGCGGTGGGGCTGCGCTGGGATCCCTACCCGTTCATCCTGTTGAACCTGGCCTTCTCCACCCAGGCGGCCTACGCGGCACCGCTGATCCTGCTGGCCCAGAACCGCCAGGAGAACCGGGACCGCGTGGCGCTCGAGGACGACCGCCGTCGCGCGGCGCAGACCAAGGCCGACACCGAATACCTGGCCCGCGAACTGGCCGCGGTGCGGCTGGCCGTGGGCGAGGTGGTGACGCGCGAATACCTGCGCCACGAGCTCGATGACCTGCGCGAACTGCTGGCAAATCTGCAGCCGGACGCCGCGGATGCCGACCCGGTTCAGGGCGGCGACGGATTGGAGCGAACGGCTAAGAAATCCAGGTGAGAACCGTTTGCACCATTGCGCCACTCGTGTCACAAGAGTTATGTATGGTGATCTGGTTCACCGAGCTAACAGAAAGTGGACCCAGCTCACATAACTAGGACGGTCGAGTGCGCATAGGGGGAAGCCGGGGTGAAAGCCCCGCCGCCGCGACTGTGCGGCAGCGAGCACTTCGGAACACGCGCAAGCCGATTTTCGGCGTGGCAATGATTACTCCATTGGTCTTCGCGGGGGCGGTCAGCGCAACGGCTCCATCGCTTCCCATGCGAATGCCCCCGGTGCACGCCGCCGTCACCCCGGTGGCCGCGGTGTCCCCGACCTTCCCCGACCTCACCGGCCCCGCCGTCGTCTCAATCGACCGCGGCCCCACGCTCTTTCACGTCGCCGAGCCAGCCTTGTCGGCTCCGCCGCCGGCGATGATCGTGAATGCGCCTGGCGCCCTTGGCATTCCGAGCATCGCGCTGGCCGCCTACCGCAGCGCGGAGCAGAAGATGGCCGTCGCCGCCCCGGGCTGTGGCGTCAGCTGGAATCTGTTGGCCGGCATCGGGCGCATCGAGTCGGGACACGCGGGCGGCGGCGCGGTGGACGCCCGCGGCACCGCGATCAGCCCGATCTACGGCCCGTCCCTGGACGGCACGCTGCCCGGCAACGAAACGATCATCCAGAGCAGCGCCGGAAACCGCGTCACCTATGCCCGCGCGATGGGGCCCATGCAGTTCCTGCCGGGCACCTGGGCGCGCTACGCCTCCGACGGCAAGGGCGACGGCGTGGCGGATCCGCAGAACATCTTCGACGCGACGCTGGCGGCCGCCCGATACCTGTGCAGCGGCGGGCTCAACCTGCGTGATCAGTCGCAGGTGTTGACCGCGATCCTGCGCTACAACAACTCGATGCCCTACGCGCAGAACGTGTTGGGCTGGGCGGCGGCCTACGCCACGGGCGTCGTGCCAGTCGACCTGCCGCCGATGACCGGGCCGCCGCCGCCGCTGGGCGACGCACACCTCGAGCACCCCGAAGGGCTCGGGCCCAACCTGCCGATGAACGTCAACGGCCTGCCGCTGGACGACCCGCTGGCCCGTGTCCCGTTGATCGACCTGAGCAGCCCGGCGCTGGGCAGTCCCCAGCCGATGTTCCCGTGGATGACGCCCACGCCTGCGCAGGCGCCGGCCCAGGTTCCCGGGTGCACGGTGATCTGCATCAGCTCGCAGAGCTCACCGGCCGTGGGTCCGCCGCCGCCGTTCGGTGCGCCGCCCCCGCCGTTCGGGGCGCCACAGCCGGTCGCGCCGCCGCAGCCGGTCGCGCCGCCGCAGCCGTTCGCACCCCCGCAGCCGGTCGCCAATCCGCCGTTCGGGGCGCCGCCCCCGGAAGCCGGTCCCCCGCCGGCTTGGGCTTGGGTGCGCCGGGGGCCGCGCCCGACGGGCCGGCGGGCTTGGGCGCCGATGCGGCCTGCGA
>NZ_LZKY01000272.1:0-17478 GCF_001673055.1 Mycobacterium sp. 1245801.1 | reverse complement strand
GCCGTGTCCGGGACCGATCGGCGAACGCGCCGACTGGTGGTGGTACACACCCTTCCAACCCCACCCACCACCGACAAACAACTAGCTAGGTTCTGCGCGGTCTCCGGCCGACGGTATCGATGGAATTGCTGCCCGTCAGCGCAGCATGGTCGCCACGATCCCGGCGAGGTAACCCAGCCGGGCGACCTCCGAGGGCCGGAATTCGGGGCCGGGACGGCCGAGCACCACGGCGGTGTGCGGATCGCCCAGCGGGGCCGCGACCATCGTCATGTCCATGTCGCGCCACGCTTGGGGCACCCAGTCGCCGCTGCTGTCCAGCGTGACGGCCCGTTCGATCGGCAGCCAGGGCGCCGAGTCCGCCTTGGTCTCCGGGGCGCCGGGGCTGCCGGCCAGGCGCTGGAGCTCGCCGTCCGCGCTGCGCAACACCGTGCACCAACTGACGCGCAGCACCTTGGGCGCCTCGTTGGCGAGAACCTGCAGTCGTGCGGCCTTGCCGTCGGCCGCGGCGATGTGGTCGAGCAGCTCGAGTTCGCGGTGCGCCTCCAGCAGGCCGGTGTGCGGGCGCACGCTGTCCACCCGGACACCAGACAGGGACTCGGCGGCCGTGATCAGCGTGTCCGGCATGGCGCCGGGCGGCAGTTCGATCACCAGGTCGTCGGTCGCGTAGCCCGAGCTGCGCTCCACCACATCGAGCGACAGGATGTCGGCGCCCACCGAACCGAGCGCCACCGCCAGCGACCCCAGGCTGCCTGGCCGGTCGACGAGCTCGATGCGCAACAGATAGGAGGGCACGGCCAACACTGTTGCACAGGCATGTGGCTTCTGCCCGCCGAGCGTCACGGTGGTGTGACGGTGGTCGCCCAACGTCACGCCAGCGCCAAGGACGCGGCGGGCTAGGCTTTCGGATCGTGTCCCAGATCTCCCGCGACGAGGTAGCGCACCTGGCCCGGCTGTCCCGGCTGGCGCTGACCGACAGCGAGCTCGACAGCTTCGCCGGCCAGCTCGACGCCATCTTGACCCACGTCAGCCAGGTCCAGGCGGTGGACGTCACCGGCGTCGAGGCGACCGACAACCCGCTCAAGGACGTCAACGTCACCCGTCCCGACCAGCCGGCCCCCTGCCTCACGCAGGCCGAGGCGCTGGCCGAGGCGCCCGAGGCCGTCGACGGCCGCTTCGGCGTCCCGCAGATCCTGGGGGACGCCGAGTGAACGAGATCGTCCGGTCCGACGCCGCCACCCTGGCCGCCCGGATCGCCGCCAAAGAGGTGTCCTCGGTCGAGGTCACCCAGGCATGCCTGGACCAGATCGCCGCGACCGACGACCGCTACCACGCCTTCCTGCACGTGGCGGCCGACGAGGCGCTGGCGGCGGCGGCCGTCGTCGACGAGGCGGTGGCCGCCGGGGAGCGGCTGCCGTCCCCGCTGGCCGGGGTCCCGCTGGCGCTCAAGGACGTCTTCACCACCGTCGACATGCCCACCACCTGCGGGTCCAAGATCCTCGAGGGCTGGCGTTCCCCGTACGACGCCACTCTCACCTCGCGGCTGCGCGCCGCGGGCATCCCGATCCTGGGCAAGACCAACATGGACGAGTTCGCGATGGGCAGCTCGACCGAGAACTCCGCCTATGGGCCCACCCGCAACCCGTGGGACGTCGACCGGGTGCCCGGTGGCTCCGGCGGCGGCAGCGCGGCCGCGTTGGCCGCGTACCAGGCCCCGCTGGCGATCGGATCCGACACCGGCGGCTCCATCCGGCAGCCCGCCGCGCTCACCGCAACGGTGGGAGTCAAGCCGACCTACGGCACGGTGTCGCGCTACGGCCTGGTGGCGTGCGCGTCGTCGCTGGATCAGGGCGGCCCGTGCGCGCGCACGGTGCTCGACACCGCACTGCTGCACCAGGTGATCGCCGGGCATGACCCCCGCGACTCCACGTCGGTGGACGCGGCGGTGCCCGACGTCGTGGGCGCCGCCCGGGCCGGCGCGGACGGTGACCTCAAGGGCGTGCGCGTCGGAGTGGTCAAGCAGCTACGCGGCGAGGGTTATCAGCCCGGGGTGCTGAGCGCGTTCGAGGCCGCCGTCGAGCAGCTGACCGCCCTGGGCGCTGACGTGAGCGAGGTCGACTGCCCCCACTTCGAGTACGCGCTGGCCGCCTACTACCTGATCCTGCCGTCGGAGGTGTCGAGCAACCTGGCCCGCTTCGACGCGATGCGCTACGGGCTGCGGGTCGGCGACGACGGCAGCCACAGCGCCGAGGAGGTGATGGCGCTGACGCGGGCTGCCGGTTTCGGGCCGGAGGTCAAGCGGCGCATCATGATCGGCACGTATGCGTTGTCGGCCGGCTACTACGACGCGTATTACAACCAGGCGCAGAAGGTGCGCACGCTGATCGCCCGCGACCTGGACGAGGCCTATCGCTCGGTGGACGTGGTGGTGTCGCCCGCGACCCCGACCACGGCGTTTCGGCTGGGGGAGAAGGTCGACGATCCGCTGGCGATGTATCTGTTCGACCTGTGCACGCTGCCGCTGAATCTGGCGGGGCACTGCGGCATGTCGGTGCCGGCCGGTCTGTCGCCGGACGACGACCTGCCCGTCGGGCTGCAGATCATGGCGCCGGCGCTGGCCGACGACCGGCTCTACCGGGTCGGCGCCGCCTACGAGGCGGCCCGCGGGCCGCTGCCCTCGGCGCCCACCGTCTAGTGAGCCGTCGCGGCTAATCGCGCCATAACCCCGCCGTCCCAGGCAAGATGAAACCATGCGGATCGGAGTGCTCACCGGAGGCGGCGACTGCCCTGGACTCAACGCGGTCATCCGGGCGGTGGTGCGAACCTGCGACGCGCGGTACGGCTCGTCGGTGGTCGGATTCCAGGACGGCTGGCGCGGATTGCTGGAGAACCGCCGCGTCCAGCTGCAGAACGACGATCGCAACGACCGTCTGCTGGCCAAGGGCGGAACCATGCTGGGCACCGCCCGCGTGCATCCCGACAAACTGCGGGCCGGGCTGAACCAGATCAAGCAGACCCTGGACGACAACGGAATCGACGTCCTGATCCCCATCGGCGGGGAGGGCACGCTGACGGCCGCGCACTGGCTCTCGGAGGAGAATGTGCCCGTGGTCGGTGTCCCCAAGACCATCGACAACGACATCGATTGCACCGACGTGACTTTCGGCCATGACACCGCGCTGACCGTGGCCACCGACGCCATCGACCGGCTGCACAGCACCGCCGAATCGCACCAGCGGGTCATGCTGGTCGAGGTGATGGGCCGCCACGCCGGCTGGATCGCGCTGAACGCCGGTCTGGCGTCGGGCGCACACATGACCCTGATCCCCGAGCAGCCCTTCGACGTCGAAGAGGTCTGCCGGCTGGTGAAAAGGCGCTTTCAGCGCGGAGATTCGCACTTCATCTGCGTGGTCGCCGAGGGCGCCAAGCCCATTCCCGGTTCGATTGCGTTGCGAGAAGGCGGGATTGACGAATTCGGCCACGAGAAGTTCACCGGTGTGGCCGCCCAGCTCGGCGCCGAGGTGGAGAAGCGGATCAACAAGGACGTCCGGGTGACCGTGCTCGGTCACGTCCAGCGGGGCGGTACCCCGACGGCCTACGACCGGGTGTTGGCCACCCGGTTCGGGGTGAATGCGGCCGACGCCGCGCACGCCGGGGAATACGGCCAGATGGTGTCGCTGCGCGGGCAGGATATCGGCCGCGTTCCGTTGGCCGACGCGGTGCGTCAGCTCAAGCTGGTCCCCGATAGCCGCTACGACGACGCCGCCGCGTTCTTCGGTTAGACGCGCCCACAGGGCGAACATTCGGTGGACCGCAGAGAACCGCGGCCTGAATTAGCCCGCTAACGATCCAGGTGGTTTGCGATCGCCGCATTTTGGTGGTTTCCGGAACGGTCCTCAGGGGTTATACCGGGGATATGAGCCACCGCGGTGCGATTCGCGGAGTCGTTCAGCAATCCGCGGCAGCGGGGGGACCACCGGTTCCGCCGAACCATAAGCCGGGCCCGCCCAGGCGCCGCGCCGGCGCCGACCCCGCGGCGGCCACCGTGCCGCAGGCCCGCGGACCGCATCGACACCCGGGCGGACCGCCACCGCCGCCACCACCGCGCCGGCCGGCCCGGCCGGCGGCGGCGCGCCCCGAGCCGATGCTGGGGGCGACGGCGCTGGACCGCTTCGACACGCAAGACACCGCCGCCAATCGGTTCGACTGGCGGCAGCTGCTGCACCGCGTGACCGGCATCGAGCTTGGCCCGGGCAAGAACACGGCGTACGAGAACGAGCTGCGGCGGCGCATCCGCGCAACCGTCGGCGGTGCCTTCCCGATCGCCGTGCTCAACCTCAAGGGCGGGGTCGGTAAGACCACGGTGGTGGAGGCGCTGGGGTCGACGTTCGCGGCGGTACGCGACGACCGGGTGCTCGCCCTCGACATCGACGCCGGCGACCTGTCGGAACGCCACGGCCGCCGCAACCCGCACAGCCTGGCCGACCTGTTGCACGGCAACCCAGCGCCGCAGTACGAGGACATTCGCGCGCTGACGTACATGAACGGCTTCGGCCTGGAAGTGCTCGGGCTGCCGGACAGCGACTGGCGCCTGGAACGGCACGACATGCTGCGGGCTTTCTCGATGCTGCGAAACCAGTATTCGGTGGTGTTGGTCGACTGTGTGAAAACACTCAATTCCGCTGTGATGGACGCTGTTCTGCCGGAATCGCGTGCCCTGGTGGTGGTGACCAGTCCCGCCATCGATGCGATACGCAAAACTCGGGCGACGCTGGATTGGTTGTGCCACAACGGCTATCAATCCCTGATGCAGTGGACGGTGCTGGCCGTCAACCATGTCGAGCCGGCCAAGGTCGACGCCGTGGCCGTCACCGAACTCGACCGGCTGTCCGCCCGCGTCGGGGCCACGGTGGTGCTGCCGTTCGATCGGCACGTCCACGAGGGACGAAAGATCGCGCTGGACCGATTGAGCAAGGAGAGTCGGCGCAGCTATCTCGAGCTGGCGGCCGCGCTGGCCGAGATGTTCCCCGGCAGGGGAGGGGAGCGCGCTCGCGATCACCATTAGGTTGATCGGCGGTGACCCGCTTCGCCCGGCTCCGCCGCGCTCGCGATCACCACTAGGATCGAGCGCATGAGTGTTGCCGCCAGCGCCGATCTGATGGACTTCGACGACGTCATCGCCCGTTTCGATCCGGTACTCGGCCTCGAGGTGCACGTGGAGCTGTCCACCGTCACCAAGATGTTCTGCGGATGCACCACCGCGTTCGGCGCCGAACCCAACACCCAGGTGTGCCCGGTGTGCCTGGGCCTGCCCGGCTCGCTGCCCGTGCTCAACCAGGCCGCGGTCGAGTCGGCCATTCGCATCGGGCTGGCGCTGAACTGCGAGATCGTCCCGTGGTGCCGCTTCGCCCGGAAGAACTACTTCTACCCGGACCAGCCCAAGAACTACCAGATTTCGCAATACGACGAGCCGATCGCCATCAACGGCTACCTGGAGGCGCCGCTGGAGGACGGCACCACCTGGCGGGTGGAGATCGAGCGCGCGCACATGGAGGAAGACACCGGCAAGCTCACCCACATCGGCAGTGAGACGGGCCGCATCCACGGCGCGACCACGTCGCTGATCGACTACAACCGCGCCGGCGTGCCGCTGATCGAAATCGTCACCAAGCCTATCGAGGGCGCCGGAGCCCGGGCGCCGCAGATCGCCCGCGCCTACGTGACGGCGTTGCGAGACCTGTTGCGCGCCTTGGGCGTATCCGACGTCCGCATGGACCAGGGCTCCATGCGATGTGACTCCAATGTGTCGCTCAAACCCACCGGTGCGAGCGAGTTCGGCACCCGGACCGAGACCAAGAACGTCAACTCGCTCAAGAGCGTCGAGGTGGCGGTGCGCTACGAAATGCAGCGCCAGGCCGCGGTTCTGGCCTCGGGTGGTCGAATCATCCAGGAAACCCGGCACTTTCACGAGACCGGTGGCTACACGAGCCCGGGCCGCACCAAAGAAACGGCCGAGGACTACCGGTATTTCCCCGAGCCGGACCTCGAGCCCGTCGCGCCCAGCCGCGAACTGGTCGAGCGGCTGCGCGCGTCCATCCCCGAGCTGCCGTGGTTGAGCCGCAAGCGCATTCAGGACGAGTGGGGCATCTCCGACGAGGTGATGCGCGACCTGGTCAACGCCGGGGCGATCGAATTGGTCACCGCGACCATCGCGCACGGCGCCTCCAGCGAACAGGCCCGCGCCTGGTGGGGAAACTTCTTGATGCAGAAGGCCAACGAGGCCAACGTGGCGCTGGACGAGCTGGCCATCACGCCGGCCCAGGTCGCCGCCGTCGTGGCGCTGGTGGACGAGGGCAAGCTGTCCACCAAGCTGGCCCGTCAGGTCGTCGAGGGCGTGCTGGCCGGGGAGGGCGAGCCCGACGAGGTGATGACCGCGCGCGGTCTGGCCCTGGTGCGTGACGACTCGGTGACCCAGGCCGCCGTCGACGAGGCGTTGGCCGCCAATCCCGATGTGGCAGAAAAGATTCGCGGCGGCAAGGTGGCCGCGGCCGGCGCGATCGTCGGCGCGGTGATGAAGGCCACCCGCGGCCAGGCCGACGCCGCGCGGGTACGCGAATTGGTGTTGGCCGCCTGCGGCCAGGGCTGACCGGCCTAGCTGCGCGTCGAGCGTGTGATCCACGGCGCGACACGCCGATACGCCGTCGTAAACTGCACACTCGGCGGATCGAGAACCGGCCTAGCTCTTGTCGTCGCTGTTGCGCGGGAAACCGCCGCCCTGCGGGAAGAGCGGGAACACCACGTCGTCCAGCTTCTCGGCATCTCCGGCCGTCTTGTTGACCGTTGCGCCCCAGACGTTTCCATCCGGCGACATGCGCAGCGCCCAGGCGTGGGCGTGGGTGTCCTTGCGGACGACGTCGGGTTCACCGGTGACCGCGCCGGTGGCCGGCGCCAGCCGGACCGCGACCGTCAGCTTGGTGTTGATCAAGTTGACCAGCACGGTCCCGTCCATCGCGGCGCAGCCTGCCACGCCGGGTTTGTCCGGCCAGGTCCACACCGTGGACACATCGGACGTTTTGGTGATGCGCTGCAACCGATCTGCCGTCGGGGTGCGGTCGGCGACGTACAGCGAGCCGTCAACCGGGTCGGTGCACAGGCCGCCGCCGGCACCCACGCCGGACAGCGCCGTCGTCGGCGGCGCCTGGCCCACGGTGGTCGGCTGCTCGATCCGCAGCACCTTGCCGGCCAGCGACTTGGGGTCGGCGGCCAGCGCCGGATTGCCCGCGTCACCGGTCATCACGACCAGCGTGGTGGGGCTGGTGAAGATCAACGCCCCGGTGTTTCCGGTGGCGCCCTTGGGGATCCCGGTCAGGATGTCCTTGGGGATGTCGCCGTCGGCCACGCGGATCACCCGGTTGTCGGTGGGCGTGCTGATGTAGGCGTACATCAGGCGGTCCTGGGTGTAGGTGGGCGACATCACGATGTCCATCAAACCGCCGTCGCCGGACGAGTCGACCGGGATCACCGTCTTCACCTTCGGTTCGGCGTTGACCGAGATCTCCTTGACCGCGCCGGTGGTGCGCTCGGCGACCAGCGCGGTTTTGCTGTCCGGGCCCATGATCAGGCCACTGGTGCTCTCCAGGCAGCCCTGCATCACGCCGGGGGCGGGGCACGCCTTGGGGAACGGCGTGGGCGGCAGCGGCGGCGGCGGGGGAGGCGTCGAGCTGGGTTGCGGCTTGAGCTCGGGCGCGGTGGTGAACGGCTGCGATTGGGCGTCGTTGAAGCGGGCGCACCCGCTTGTCACCAGCACGAGGGCGCACAGCGCAGCGAACCCACGCCGAACCGACCGCCCCAATCGCCCTAGTCGCATGACCGTCAGGCTACGGACACTGTCGGCGGCGCCGCCACACACGTCCGTCGTGCCCGCCGCCGAAGGCCCGATCGGAGGCCGGCCGCGCGCCACTGTCGACCATGCGCGATCTCGCGTCACGGACCGCCGAAACGGGCCCGGAAGGCGATTTCGGGTCGATCCGGCCCGGTTTGACGGGCAAACCGCCGATTGCCAGGCGAAAGCGCCGCTCAAATCCCCAATTCAGGACGGAATGCCCTTACCCTGACACCCGTGACCAGTCAACCGAATGACGCACATTGGCAACGCCCCGGCGAATCCCCGGAGCCGACCCCGGGACGCCCCGCCTCGGCGCGGCTGGTCGATCCCGAAGATGACCTGACGCCGGTCGGCTATCCCGGCGACTTCAACCCGTCCACCGGGACCACCACCGTCATCCCGTACGGCGCCGCCGCCGCGGTCGCCGGCTCCGGGGCCGGGGGCTACAACCTGCTGGAACAGCAGGAGCCCCTGCCCTACGTACAGCCGCATTCGGCGGCCCGGAACGCGGCTCCCGAGGCTGACCTCGCCGACGACGAACACCACGACCGGCTGCACGATGTCGGCCGGCGCGGAACGCAGCACCTCGGTTTGCTGCTGCTGCGCGTCGGGCTGGGCGTGGTGCTCGGCGCCCACGGGCTGCAGAAGCTGTTCGGCTGGTGGGGTGGCTCGGGCGTGACGGGCTTCAAGAACTCACTGTCCGATGTCGGCTACCAGCACGCGGACATCCTCGCCTACGTGAGCGCCGGCGGTGAGGTCGTGGCGGGTGTGCTGCTGGTACTGGGCTTGTTCACGCCGGTCGCCGCGGCGGGGGCGTTGGCGTTCTTGATCAACGGCCTGCTGGCCAGCGTCTCGGTGCGGCCGCATACCCGCAACTTCTCGTTCTTCCTGCCCGAGGGCCACGAATACCAGATCACCCTGATCGTGCTGGCCGTCGCGGTCGTGCTGTGCGGACCCGGCCGGTATGGCCTGGACGCGCGCCGCGGTTGGGCGCATCGGCCCTTCATCGGCTCCTTTGTCGCGCTGCTGGCCGGCATCGCCGCCGGTGTCGGGGTGTGGGTGGCGCTCAACGGCGTGAATCCGATCGGCTGACCAGCCACTTCACTGGTAGGGGTTGGGGACCCGCCCGGCGCTGGCCTGCGTCAGCTGCGGCAGCGTGGAGAACGTGACCGCGGGCAACCGCAGCTCTTCGCCGCTCTTGAGGCGCGCGCGACCCCACGAACCGCGGTGAAAACGCAGCCCGTCGATCTCCTCCCAGGGCACCCGCCGGCTGCCCAGCAGCGTCCGGACGGTCACGCCCCGGTCGTCGGCGACGGTGCGTAGCCGGATGATCAACGCCGACAGCAGTATCGGCAGGATCAGCAGCGGCAGGGACGGCGCCCAGAGCATCACCGGTATCAGCAACCCCAGCGTCAAGAACCCGACGGCCAGATGCGCGATCGGCGACACCTTGATCACGACGGGCGCCTGGGACGGGGTTTGGGGAGACGAGCCGCTAGCCACCCCACCATCATTTCACCCCGCGCGCGGGACCGGTTCCGGCCGCACTCACCCGGCGTAACGGCGGTCAACCCGCCTGGTGAGCGGGCACGGATTTGACTGCTGAGCTGTGCGAAGGCTACCGTCGGACGCTATGGATACCGCCGGAAAGCCCGGGATGCTCGTAGTAATTAGTCGGCGCGTTGGCGGCTGACTTGCGTTTGAGCATGTGAAGCAATCCAGCACCAACGCGCAACCCTCGTGCAGCAGATGAGCTGTCGGGGGTTTTTTGTTGCCCCAGCGAGATTCCCGGAAATGAATAAGGACGAAAACGACAGTGAGCGCTCCCATCAGGCAGCACCCCGCCGCGACACCGGACGCTGCCGACATCGCCACGGACGCGGCCAAGCCCGCCGCGAAGTCTGCGGCCGGTAAGCCGAAACGCATTGGGCCCGAACAACTTACCGGCGCCCAATCGGTGATTCGTTCGCTGGAGGAACTCGGCGTAGAGGTCATCTTCGGCATTCCCGGCGGCGCGGTGCTGCCCGTCTATGACCCGCTGTTCGACTCGCAGAAGCTGCGCCACGTGCTGGTCCGTCACGAGCAGGGCGCCGGCCACGCCGCCAGCGGCTACGCCCACGCCACCGGCAAGGTCGGTGTCTGCATGGCGACCTCGGGCCCCGGCGCGACCAACCTGGTGACCCCGCTGGCCGACGCCCAGATGGACTCGATTCCCGTGGTGGCCGTGACCGGCCAGGTCGGACGCTCGCTGATCGGCACCGACGCCTTCCAGGAAGCCGACATCTCGGGCATCACGATGCCGATCACCAAGCACAACTTCCTGGTCCGCTCGGGTAACGAGATCCCGCAGGTGCTGGCCGAGGCGTTCCACATCGCCTCCTCGGGGCGTCCCGGAGCGGTGCTGGTCGACATCCCCAAGGACGTGCTGCAGGGCCAGTGCACGTTCAGCTGGCCGCCCCGCCTGGACTTGCCCGGCTACAAGCCGAACACCAAACCGCACAGCCGGCAGATCCGGGAGGCCGCCAAACTGATCGCGGCCTCCCGCAAGCCGGTGCTCTACGTCGGCGGCGGGGTCATCCGCGGTGACGCGACCGAGCAGCTGCGCGAGCTGGCCGAGCTGACCGGCATCCCCGTGGTGACCACGCTGATGGCGCGCGGCGCGTTCCCCGACAGCCACAAGCAGCACATGGGCATGCCCGGCATGCACGGCACGGTCGCCGCGGTGGCGGCCCTGCAGCGCAGCGACCTGCTGATCGCGCTGGGGACCCGCTTCGATGACCGGGTGACCGGGAAGCTGGACACCTTCGCCCCGGAAGCCAAGGTCATTCACGCCGACATCGACCCCGCCGAGATCGGCAAGAACCGCCACGCCGACGTGCCGATCGTGGGCGACGTCAAGGCCGTCATCATCGAGCTGCTCGAGTTGCTGCGCCACGATGGGATCCCCGGCAAGCTCGACATGACCGAGTGGTGGGCCTACCTCAACGAGGTCCAGTCCACCTATCCGCTGAGCTACGGGCCGCAGAGTGACGGCAGCCTCGGCCCGGAATACGTCATCGAAAAGCTCGGCCAGATCGCCGGTCCCGACGCCCTGTACGTCGCCGGCGTGGGCCAGCACCAGATGTGGGCGGCCCAGTTCATCTCCTACGAGAAGCCGCGCACCTGGCTGAACTCGGGCGGGTTGGGCACCATGGGTTTCGCCATCCCGGCGGCCATGGGGGCCAAGATGGCGCGCCCCGAGGCTGAGGTGTGGGCCATCGACGGCGACGGCTGTTTCCAGATGACCAACCAGGAGCTGGCCACCTGCGCGATCGAAGGCGTGCCGATCAAGGTGGCGCTGATCAACAACGGCAACCTGGGCATGGTGCGCCAGTGGCAGACGCTGTTCTACGAGGAGCGCTACTCGCAGACCGATCTGGCGACGCATTCGCATCGGATCCCGGACTTCGTGAAGCTGGCCGAGGCGCTGGGTTGCGTCGGATTGCGTTGCGAGCGTGAGGAAGACGTGGAAGACGTGATTAACCAGGCGCGTGCGATCAACGACCGCCCGGTGGTGATCGACTTCATCGTCGGCGCCGACGCGCAGGTGTGGCCGATGGTGGCCGCCGGTACCAGCAACGACGAGATCCAGGCGGCCCGCGGCATCCGTCCGCTCTTCGACGACGAGAGCGAAGGGCACGCCTGATGCAAACGCATACCCTCTCGGTGCTGGTCGAGGACAAACCCGGTGTGCTCGCCCGCGTGGCGGCGCTGTTCAGCCGGCGCGGCTTCAACATCGAATCGCTGGCGGTCGGTGCCACCGAGCAAAAGGACATGTCGCGGATGACGATCGTGGTCTCCGCCGAGGAGACCCCGCTCGAGCAGATCACCAAGCAGCTCAACAAGCTGATCAACGTCATCAAGATCGTCGAGCTCGATGACGACAACTCGGTGTCGCGGGAATTGGCGTTGATCAAGGTCCGCGCCGACGCGGGCACCCGCAGTCAGGTCATCGAGGCGGTGAACCTGTTCCGCGCCAAGGTGATCGACGTTTCCACCGAGGCGTTGACGATCGAGGCGACGGGCGACCGCGGCAAGATCGAGGCGCTGCTGCGGATCCTGGAACCTTTCGGGATCCGTGAAATCGTCCAATCGGGAGTGGTGGCGCTGTCTCGCGGTCCACGCGGAATCGGCACGGCCAAGTAACAGACAAGGAGATATTCAACAGTGGCACTAGAAATGTTCTACGACGACGATGCGGACCTGACGATCATCCAGGGTCGCAAGGTCGGTGTCATCGGATACGGCAGCCAAGGACACGCGCACTCGCTGAGCCTGCGCGACTCCGGCGTGCAGGTGAAGGTGGGCCTGAAGGAGGGGTCGAAGTCGCGGGCCAAGGTCGAAGAGCAGGGCCTGGACGTGGACACCCCCGCCGAGGTCGCCAAGTGGGCCGACGTGATCATGCTGCTGGCGCCCGACACCGCGCAGGCCGACATCTTCAAGAACGACATCGAACCCAACCTCCAGGATGGCGACGCGTTGTTCTTCGGCCACGGCCTCAACATCCACTTCGACCTGATCAAGCCGCCGGCCAACGTCACCATCGCCATGGTGGCACCGAAGGGCCCGGGGCACCTGGTGCGCCGCCAGTTCGTCGACGGCAAGGGTGTGCCCGCGCTGATCGCCGTCGACCAGGACCCGAACGGCGACGGCGAGGCGCTGGCCCTGTCCTATGCCAAGGCCATCGGCGGCACCCGCGCCGGCGTCATCAAGACCACCTTCAAGGACGAGACCGAGACGGACCTGTTCGGTGAGCAGGCCGTGTTGTGCGGTGGCACAGAGGAATTGGTGAAGACTGGTTTCGACGTGATGGTCGAGGCGGGCTACCCGCCGGAGATGGCCTACTTCGAGGTGCTGCACGAGCTCAAGCTGATCGTCGACCTGATGTACGAGGGCGGCATCGCGCGGATGAACTACTCGGTGTCCGACACCGCGGAGTTCGGCGGCTACCTGTCCGGTCCGCGCGTGATCGACGCCGGCACCAAGGAGCGGATGCGCGAGATCCTGCGCGACATCCAAAGCGGCGAGTTCACCAAGAAGTTGGTCGCCAACGTCGAGGGTGGCAACAAGCAGCTCGAGCAGTTGCGCAAGGAGAACGCCGAGCACCCCATCGAGGTCACCGGCAAGAAGCTGCGCGACCTGATGAGCTGGGTCGACCGGCCGATCACCGAGACCGCCTAGCGCTTTCGCGCCGACCTGGGACCGCCGCCCGCGAAACTTAAACTACGGCGACCGTTTACGGCGTGTCGTGTGCGTGGTTTAAGTGTCGCGGAGCCGGTCGGCGATCGCCACCACCCGAATGGCCAGATGCTCGAGGGCCGTGTCGGTGACCTCACCGATGTCCTCGATGTTGTCGTGGGTGGTGACCAGGCTCGCCCCGTAGGGATTGCCGTCGACGAACTTCGACGGGTCGGTGTAGCCCGGGGGCACGATGATGCCGCCGAAATGCATCAGCGTGATGTACAGCGAGAGCAGGGTGGATTCCTGACCGCCGTGCACGGTGTTCGATGACGTGAAGCCCGCGTACACCTTGTCGGCGAGTTTGCCCTGCGCCCACAGCCCGCCCAGCGAGTCGAGGAACGCGCGCAATTGCGCTGCCGGAGAGCCGAAGCGGGTCGGTGAACCGAAGATCACCGCGTCGGCCCAGACGATGTCGTCGCCGGTGGCGGCCGGAAGGTCTTTGGTGGCCTCGTAATTGGCCGTCCAGGCCGGGTTGTGGGCGAAGGATTCGGGATCCTGCGTTTCGGCGACGTGTCTCAGGCGGACCTCGGCCCCCGCCTTCTCGGCCGCGGCGGCAACGCGCTGCGCCATCGTGGTGCCATGGCCGGTGGCCGAGTAGTAGATGATCGCGAGTTTCGTCACGGCGTCATCGTAGGCCGCAGATCCGGCATCGTGTCGATCCCGAATTCCCGGTGCAACAACGTGCGCGCCGCGTAGTAGCCGGCCATGCCGTGCACACCGCCGCCCGGCGGGGTGGCCGCGGAACACAGATAGACCTTGGGAACCGGTGTGCGCCACGGGTTTAACCGCGGCGTCGGCCCGGCGATCGCCCGCCAGGCCGAGTTGCCGCCCACCCCGATGTCGCCGCCGACGTAGTTCGCGTTGTGCTCGCACAACCGCGCGGCCGGCACCGCCCGCGCGGCCACCACCACGTCACGGAAGCCGGGGGCGAAGCGCTCGACGACCGCGGTCACCGCTTCGGTCGCGTCGACGGTGGACCCCGACGGCACGTGGGCATAGGTCCAAAACGGGCGGCGGCCGGTGGCGTCGATGCGGCCGGGGTCGGCGACGTGCGGCGACGCCGCCAGCACCATGGGCCACTGCGCGTGCCGGCCGGCGGCGATGTCGGCCTCGGCGCGCGCCATCTGGGCTCGGCTGCCGCCGAGGTGCAGCGTCGGGGCCTGCCGCAGCCGCTCGTCCGACCACGGGATCTCGTCGCTCAGCACGAAATCCACCTTCGCGACGCCGGGGCCAAACGTGTAGCGCCGCAACGCTTTCGCGTAGCGGGCGGGCAGGGCGTCACCGTAGATCCGCAGCAGCGCGGTCGGCGCGGTGTCGAAGGCCACGACCCCGTCAGGCGGTTCGGTGACCTCCGCGCCCGCCGTCAGCTCGCCACCGTGCGCGCGCAGGTCGGCGATCAGGGCGTCGGTGATCGCCTGACTGCCGCCCACCGGAATCGGCCAGCCGACCGAATGCGCCAGGGTGGCCAGCATCATCCCGGCGCCGGCCGCGGTCAGCGACGGCATCCGCGAAATGATATGGGCGGCAACGCCGGTGAACAGTGCGCGGGCGTCCTCGCCGGCCAACGTCCCCCACGCCGGGGTCCCCTGGGCCAGCATCCGCAGGCCCAGCCGCAGCGCCGAGGGCAGCGAGTTCGGGATGGACCGTTTGTCGCCCAGCAGCAGGGCCACCACGTGGTCGGAACGCTCGACCAGCGGACCCAGCAGCCGCCTGAAGGACGCACCGTGCTCGAGCTCGGCGCAGGTGCGGTCCAGGTCGCGGTAGGCGATGGCCGCCGGACGCCCGGGCAGCGGGTTGGCGTAGGAGATGTCCGGCACCGTCAGGCGCACGCCGCGCGCGCGCAAATCGAATTCGGCGAAGAACGGCGACGCCAACGCCAGCGGGTGCACCGCCGAGCAGATGTCGTGCAAGACTCCCGCAGAATCTGGGTCGGGTGCGGTGCGCGCGCCCCCGCCAAATGTCGGCTGAGCTTCGACGACCTGCACTTTCAGACCGGCCCGGGCGCAGATTACGGCAGCGGTCAGCCCATTGGGTCCGCTGCCGACGATGGTGACGTCCACGCGTCAATTACAGCCGATAGGCTGGCCGGGTGAATCTGCCTGTTGTACTCATTGCCGACAAACTCGCCGAATCAACCGTCGCCGCCCTCGGTGACCAGGTCGAGGTGCGCTGGGTAGACGGCCCCGACCGGGAGAAGCTGCTGGCGGCCGTGCCGGAGGCCGATGCGCTGCTGGTGCGTTCGGCCACCACGGTCGACGCCGAGGTGCTGGCGGCGGCGCCCAAGCTGAAGATCGTCGCCCGCGCCGGGGTGGGTCTGGACAACGTCGACGTCGACGCCGCCACCGAGCGCGGTGTGCTGGTGGTGAACGCGCCGACGTCGAACATCCACAGCGCCGCCGAGCACGCGCTGGCGCTGTTGCTGTCGGCGGCCCGCCAGGTGCCGGCCGCCGACGCCTCACTGCGCGAGCACGCCTGGAAGCGGTCGTCGTTCTCGGGCACCGAGATCTTCGGCAAGACGGTCGGCGTGGTGGGCCTGGGCCGGATCGGGCAGTTGGTCGCCCAGCGGCTCAGCGCCTTCGGGACTCACCTGATCGCCTACGACCCCTACGTGTCGCCGGCCCGGGCCGCGCAGCTGGGCATCGAACTGTTGACGCTGGACGAGCTGCTGGGCCGCGCCGACTTCATCTCGGTGCACCTGCCGAAGACACCCGAGACCGCGGGCCTGATCGACAAGGACGCGCTGGCCAAGACCAAGCCGGGCGTCATCATCGTCAACGCGGCCCGCGGTGGTCTGGTCGACGAGGCGGCGCTGGCCGACGCGGTGCGCAGCGGCCACGTCCGCGCGGCCGGCATCGACGTCTTCTCCAAGGAACCCTGCACCGACAGCCCGCTGTTCGAGCTGCCGCAGGTGGTGGTCACGCCGCATCTGGGGGCATCGACAGAAGAGGCGCAGGACCGGGCCGGCACCGACGTCGCGGCGAGCGTGAAGCTCGCTCTGGCCGGGGAATTCGTCCCCGACGCGGTCAACGTCGGCGGCGGGGTGGTCAACGAGGAGGTGGCGCCCTGGCTGGACCTGGTGCGCAAGCTCGGGTTGCTGGCCGCCACGCTTTCCGACGGCCCGCCGGTCTCCTTGTCGGTGCAGGTACGCGGCGAGCTCGCCTCCGAAGACGTTGAGGTGCTTAAGCTTTCGGCCCTACGTGGGTTGTTCTCGGCCGTCGTCGAGGGGCCGGTGACGTTCGTCAACGCACCGGCGCTGGCCGAAGAACGCGGCATCACCGCCGAGATCGGCACGGCCTCGGAGAGCCCGAACCACCGCAGCGTGGTCGACGTGCGCGCGGTCGCGCCCGACGGCACCGCCGTCAACGTTGCGGGCACCCTGTCGGGCCCGCAGCTGGTGGAGAAGATCGTGCAGATCAACGGCCGCAACTTCGATCTGCGTGCCCGCGGTATCAACCTGGTGATCAACTATGTCGACCAGCCCGGCGCGCTGGGCAAGATCGGCACCCTGCTCGGTTCGGCTGGGGTGAACATCGAGGCCGCGCAACTCTCCGAGGACGCCGAGGGCCCGAGTGCGACGATCCTGCTGCGTCTGGACCGTGACGTGCCGGGCGACGTGCGGGCCGAAATCGGCGCGGCCGTGGGCGCCAACAAGCTTGAGGTGGTTGATCTTTCGTGAAGCGCGCCAGCGACGATGCAGAGCTTAGCGATGAGGAGCGGCGCCGATGAAGCTTGCCATCATCGAAGGTGACGGCATCGGCCCGGAGGTAGTGGCCGAGGCCGTCAAGGTCCTCGACGCGGTGCTGCCCGGGGTGGACAAGACGAGCTACGACCTGGGCGCGCGCCGATACCACGCCACCGGCGAGCTACTGCCGGACTCCGTCGTCGACGAGCTGCGCGGGCATGACGCCATCCTGCTCGGGGCCATCGGCGACCCATCGGTGCCCAGCGGCGTGCTGGAGCGAGGCTTGTTGCTGCGCCTGCGTTTCGAGCTCGACCATCACATCAACCTGCGCCCGGGCCGGCTCTATCCGGGCGTGAACAGCCCGCTGGCCGGCAACCCCGAGATCGACTTCGTGGTGGTGCGCGAGGGAACCGAAGGGCCCTACACCGGCACCGGCGGCGCCATCCGCGTCGGAACGCCCAACGAAGTCGCCACCGAGGTAAGCCAGAACACGGCATTCGGTGTGCGCCGCGTGGTGGCCGATGCGTTCGAACGGGCGCAGCGGCGCCGAAAGCATTTGACGCTGGTGCACAAAACCAACGTGCTGACCTTCGCCGGCAAGCTGTGGTCGCGCATCGTGGCCGAGGTGGGCCAG
>NZ_LZKY01000271.1:0-521 GCF_001673055.1 Mycobacterium sp. 1245801.1 | reverse complement strand
GGAACGCCAAGGCCAGGTGCAGCGGGATCAGGGTTTCCTCTTTGCTGCCGTACAACCGCTCGAGCTGCTGGTGCTGCTGTTCTCACACGGCGGCTGGCCGACGGCCATCGCGGCGTTCGTGATGATCGTGTTCCACCTCAACATCCTGCTGGCCTTCCCGATGGGCGTGCCGCTGGAGTGGAACGTCTTCATGATCTTCGGGGTGCTATGGCTGTTCGTCGCGCACGCGCGCCTGGGCCTGTCCGACATCGCCCACCCGTTGCCGATCGCCGCCCTGTTCGCCGTCATGGCCGGCACGGTCGTCGTCGGGAATCTCTATCCGCGCAAGGTCTCGTTTCTGCCCGGCATGCGCTACTACGCCGGCAACTGGGACACCACCCTGTGGTGCGTGCGGCCGTCGGCCGACGAAAAGTTCCGCGTCGGCTCCCGCGCCCTGGGCCCGATGCAGCACCAGCAGCTCGAGCGGTTGTACGGCAGCAAAGAGGAAACCCTGATCCCGCTGCACCTGGCCTTGGCGTTCC
>NZ_LZKY01000270.1:0-35946 GCF_001673055.1 Mycobacterium sp. 1245801.1 | reverse complement strand
CCGGTGGGTGGAGGGCATGCAGGTCAGCTGCGAAACGGGGTTCCCGGTCGCAACGCTCGACGAGTTGCGCCGCCGCGGGCACGACCTGGTCGCCGTCGACGACTACAACCAATTCGGCAGCTGCCAGGCGATCTGGCGCCTCGACGGCGGCTATGTCGCGGCCAGCGATCCGCGTCGGGACGGTCAGGCCGCCGCCTTCTAGACGCGGATCTTGCCCTCGGCGGCCAGCTGGGCGATGTCGCTGCGGAAATGACTGCCCGGCAACCGGATCGAACGAACGACTTCGTAGGCCATGGATCGCGCGGCGGCCAGGTCCGCGCCGGTGCCCACCACCGACAGCACCCGGCCACCCGAGGAGACGATTTCCCCGTCGTCGCGCCGGGCCGTCCCGGCGTGCAGCACCCCGTCGGCTTCCGAGCCGACGATCACGTCACCCACCCGCGGACGGCCGGGGTAGCTCTCCGCCGCCACCACCACCGTCACGGCGGCGCCGTCGTGCCAGCGCAGCTCGCCGAAGTCCGCCAAGTTGCCGCTGCCGGCCGCGTACAACAACTGGCCGAGCGGTGATTCGAGCAGGGCTAGCACCGCCTGCGTCTCGGGATCGCCGAAGCGGCAGTTGAATTCGACCACCGCGGGGCCGTTGGAGGTGATCGCGAGCCCGGCATACAGCAATCCGCTGAACGCGCTGCCGCGCGCAACCATCTCCGCCGCAACGGGTTCGACGATGTTGCTGACGACGTCGCGGTACACCTCGTCGGGCAGCCACGGCACCGGGGCGTAGGCGCCCATCCCGCCGGTGTTGGGCCCGGTGTCGCCATCGCCGACGCGCTTGAAATCCTGCGCCGGCAGCAGCGGCACCACGGTTTCGCCGTCGACCACGCAGAACAGCGACACCTCCGGGCCGTCCAGATAGGACTCCAGCAGCACCGGGTGTCCCGCCTCGAGGAGCCCGGCGGCGTGCGCGCGGGCGACGGCGCGATCCGCGGTCACCACCACGCCCTTGCCCGCCGCCAGGCGGTCGTCCTTGACCACCCAGGCCGCATCCCCCGCCGGCGGGCCGAACCGCTGCAGGGCAGCGTCTAAATGCGCCGGGTTATCGACGATTTCGCTGGTTGCGGTGCGCACCCCAGCCGCGGCCATGACCTCCTTGGCGAAGGCCTTGGAGCCTTCGATGCGGGCGGCGTCCTTGCTGGGGCCGAAGCAGACAATGCCGGCGGCTCGCACCGCGTCGGCCACCCCGAGCACCAGCGGCACCTCGGGACCGATGACCACCAGGTCGGCGCGGACCTCGCGCGCCAGGGCGACGACGTCGTCCGCCGAGGTGATATCGACCTCGTGCTGGTCGGCCAGCCGCGCGGTGCCGGCGTTGCCGGGAGCGACCGCTAACCCCGTGACCTGGGGATCTTTGCGAAGCGCCAGCAGCAACGCATGCTCACGGGCACCGGAACCAATCACCAGGACACGCACGACACGTCAGACTAGCTGGTGCTGCGGCGCGCACCCACAGTCTCTAAAGGATTTTCTCGAGCAGCGCCTTGAGGTCGTTGCGCTGTGCGGCGGTGAGGCGCCCGAGGCGCTTGTCGAACTCGTCGGAGAGCAATCTCAGGCCGTGTTTGGCCGCCTGACGCCCGGCCGGGGTGAGCAGCAGCCGGTGCCGGCGCAGATCGGACGGGTCGATCTCGCGACGCACGAAGCCCGCCGCCTCGAGCCGCTTCAGGTACAGCGTCACCGTCGCCTTGGGCATGCTCAACGCCGCCGCCAGCGCGGCCGGGTAGGGGTGCTCGTCGATCTCGGCGAGCAGGAAGAGTTCCTTGGACTCGAGGCCCAGCGCGCAGATGTCGGCCTCGGCGCACGAGATGACCGAGAGCAGCACCCGGTAGTTCAGTGACCAGATCTTGGCCGCATCGACCGCAGACATCGACTTGCCAGATCGTTCAGGTATGAACTAGTTTTGTTTTGAACAACCGCATGGTCGAACAACTTACCAGGAAGTGGGCAGCATGCCGCTGGATGAATATGTGACACTCGGGCGATCCGGTCTGCGCGTCAGCCCCTTGTGCCTGGGCGCGATGACATTCGGCGAAGACCTGGGCTGGGGCACCAGTGTGGAAGAGTCCCAACAGATCATCGACCGCTACCTCGAACTCGGCGGCAACTTCATCGACACCGCCAACTTCTACACCCGGAGCCACTCCGAGAAGATCATCGGCGACCACGTCGGGCGCCACCCCGCCCGTCGCGATCGGCTGGTGATCGCGACCAAGTTCAGCGGCAACCTGTATCCGGGTGATCCCAACGGCGGCGGCTCGGGCCGCAAGTCGCTGATCAACGCCTGCGATAACTCGTTGCGGCGCTTGCAAACCGACTACATCGACCTGTACTGGCTGCACATCTGGGACGCCAACACCCCCATCGAGGAGACGATGGCGGCGCTCGAGGACCTCGTCCGGGCCGGCAAGGTGCGCTACATCGGCGTCTCGGACACCCCGGCGTGGAAGATCGCCCAGGCCAACCTGATCGCCGGTTTCCGCGGCTGGTCTGCGTTCGTCGGGCTGCAGGTCGAGTACTCGCTGCTGGAGCGCGCCATCGAACAGGACCTGGTGCCGATGGCGGCCGAATTCGGGCTCGGCATCACCCCGTGGTCGCCGCTGAAGAGCGGCGTGCTGAGCGGTAAGTACACCCGAGCCAACAGCGGCCGGCACAACGCCGACCGCGGCGCCCTGGTCGACGCCTTCCTCAACGAGAAGACCTACGCCGTCATCGACGAACTCGAGGCCATCGCGAAGGCACACGAGACCAACGTCGCCAGCGTCGCGCTGGCCTGGGTGCGCGCACAGCGTGCCGTCTCGTCCGTCATCATCGGCGCGCGCCGGCTCTCCCAGCTCGAGGACAACGTCCGCGCCGTCGACGTGACCCTCGGCGCCGACGAGCTGGCCCGGCTCGACGCCCTGACCAAGCCGAGCTTCGGCTTCCCGCACAACATGCTGGAGATGGCTCCGGGCATCATCAACGGCGGAACGACCGTCAACGGGGTCACCGCGCCGATCTCGGAATACGTGATGCCCGAAGGCGTTCAGCCGTACTGAATCGGCGACGAGGTCATCGAAAGTGCCTGATAGATCAGGCGGGTGTACATCCTGGTCCGCTCCGTTCCGGCTGGAGTGACTTGCCCCATCTTGTTCATGACGTAGGCGAATGTGGTGCGGCAGTAGGGATTCATGACCGCCATTGAGCCGCCCCAGCCGCCCCAGTAGCAGACTCGTTCATCGGGCATGTCCGGCACCGCCTCCCGATGCGGTAGCGCGAAGCCGATGCCCCATCGTGCGGGCATGGCCAGCACCAGGTCGGTGCAGTTGGCCTGCTCCTCGAAGATCAGGTCGATCGTCTCGGGCCTAAGCAGCCGCACGCCGTTTACGCTGCCGCCCAACGAGATCGGCGACAATGAGCGCACCAACGAGCGGGCGTTGCCATGCCCGTTGGCCGAGCCGATCTCCGCGCGGCGCCATGCGGTGGTCTCCGCGGCCAGCGCGGCCGCTGAGGTGGGTGGCACGGCGGCGAACGTCTTGCGCATCGGATGGTCGTCGGGCACCGCGTCGAGGGGCACGTCCAGCGGCGGTGGCGGAACGAGCTCGGCGATGCGCTCGTCATCCTCGGGCCGAGCACCGATCTGAAAATCGGCGCCGAGCGGTCCGCTGATCTGCTCGCGCACAAAGTTTTTCAGCGTCGAACCGGTGACGCGGCGGACGAGTTCACCGACGAGGTGACCGATGGTGATCGCGTGGTAGCCCGAGGCGGTCCCCGGCGGCCACCACGGCGCCTGGGCGGCGAGTTGCGACGTGGACTTGTCCCAGTCGTAAATGTCCTCGAGGCTGAAAGGCATCTCCCACCCGGACACCCCCGAGGTGTGACTGAGGACGTGGCGCACCTCGATGCGCTCCTTGCCGTTGGCGGCGAACTCGGGCCAGTACTTGGCGACGGGGGCGAACGGGTCGAGCAGGCCGCGGTCGATCAGCATCAGCGCCGCCAGCGCAGTCACATTCTTGGTGCTGGAGAAGACGTTGACGATTGTGTCGTGAGACCATTCCCGGGTTTTCGCTCGATCGGCATACCCGCCCCAGATGTCGACCACGAGCTCGCCGCCGATATCGACAGCGATGGCGGCGCCCAACTCGCCACCTGTGGTGACCTCGTCAGCCAGCGCGGCGACGAGATCCTCGAAGCGGCTGTCGTAGTGGCCATGTAATACGCCCGTGGTGAAGTGGGCATCGATTCCGGCATGGTTTGCGGCAAGACTTGCCTGGCTGTTCATGTGTCGCCTCCATTCGTTGGTGACCTCACTATGGATCGCGGCGAGTGAAGGAACATCCGCCAAAGGGCCTAGGCGCGCGGGCGGACGACCGAGTGGCTTTCTACGTCTTTGTGCCGATGTTTGCCGCCTCCAACCAGCTCATGCTGGCTAACATGGCTGAGACGGACCAACGCGTGGACACGCCACCATTGAACTGGAGCGACTTGGGCGTAACCGAGCTCCCGACCGGAACGGTGACGTTGCTGCTCGCAGACGTCGAGGGCTCGACGCGGCTCTGGCAGACCCAGCCCGAGCAGATGAGCGCCGCGATCGCACGGTTGGATCGGGCGGTATCGGACCTGGTTGCCCGGCACAGCGGGGTGCGCCCGGTGGAGCAGGGCGAGGGCGACAGCTTCGTGGTCGCCTTCGCCCGTGCCAGCGACGCCGCCGCCTTTGCTCTGCAGTTGCAGCGCACACCGCTGACGCCGATCCGTCTGCGGATCGGACTGCACACCGGCGAAGTGCAACTGCGCGACGAAGCAAACTACATCGGGCCGACCATCAACCGCGCGGCACGGCTGCGCGATCTCGCCCATGGGGGCCAGACGGTGCTGTCGGCGACCACAGCCGACCTGCTCGCCGACGCGGTTGGCACCCAAGCGTGGCTGCTCGACCTCGGCACGCACCCATTGCGGGATCTGCCCCGGCCCGAACGCGTAACGCAGCTCTGCCACGCCGACCTGCACAACGACTTCCCACCGCTTCGCGCATCGAAAAGCGCTGGGAAACAACACCTTCCGGCGCAGTTCACGAGTTTCGTCGGACGCGGCGCGGAAATCGAGGCCGTGCGGGAAATCGTCGTGGGCAACCGGTTGGTGACGCTGACCGGCGCGGGCGGTGTGGGCAAGACGCGTCTAGCAGTACAGATCGCGGACCGGATGGACACCGAGTTCACCGACGGCGTGTGGTACGTCGATCTGGCGCCGATCACCGATCCCGCCGTCGTACCGGTCGCCGTGACGCGGGCGTTGGGGCTGCCAGACCAATCAGGGCTTTCGACGATGAACACGGTTACCCGGGCCATCGGCGGGCGGCGCATCCTCGTCGTCTTGGACAACTGCGAGCACCTGATCGACGCGTGCGCCACGCTGACCGAGGCGCTGCTGGGGGCGTGCCCCCAAGTGACTGTTCTCGCCACGAGCCGCGAGCCGATCCGGGTGGTCGGCGAAGTCGCCTGGGGGGTGCCCTCCCTGTCGCTGACTGACGAGGCGATCACGTTGTTCATCGACCGCGCGCACCAAGTGCGGCCTGATTTCGTTGTGACCGAACAGAACTCTGCCACCGTAGCGGAGATCTGCGAGCGCCTCGACGGCATACCCTTGGCGATCGAGTTGGCGGCCGCGCGGGTCCGCGCGCTGTCATTGGCGCAGATCCTCGACAGCCTGCACGACCGTTTCCGCCTGCTGACCGGCGGCGCGCGCACCGCCGTGCGCCGCCAGCAGACGCTGCGGGCGTCCGTCGACTGGTCGCACGCTCTGTTGACCGAGCCGGAACGCGTCCTGTTCCGCCGGGCAGCCGTATTCCACGGCGGTTTCGAACTCGATGCAGCACAACAGGTTTGCGGTGACAGCGACGTCGAGAGCTACCAAATTCTCGACCAGCTCACGCTGCTCATCGACAAATCGCTCATTGCGGTAGAAGACGGCGGCTTCGGAACCCGATACCGGATGCTGGAGACGGTTCGTCAGTACGCGCTGGAAAAGCTCGGCGAGTCCGGCGAAGCCGACGCCGTGCGCGCGCGCCACCGCGACCACTACACCTCAATGGCCGCGCTGCTCGACGAGCCCGGCCGCACCGGCTATCAGAGCAGGGTCGAGCGCGCGGCAACAGAGATGGACAATCTGCGCGCAGCGTTCGCGTGGTGCCGCGAGAGTGGCGAGATCTCCGAGGCGCTGCGCCTCGCATCGGCGTTGCAACCGCTTTGGACCACTCGCGGCCGTGTTCGGGAGGGGACGGCCTGGTTCGAAGCGGCGCTCGCCGACGCGGCGGCGCGCAACGCGGAGGTGCCGCCTGCCGTCCGCGCCCGCGCGCTTGCAGATAACGCCACTCTCGAGGGCGCGCAGACCATTCACGACAACATGGACAAGGCATTGGAGGCCCTGGCACTCGCCCGCGAGATCGACGATCCGGCGCTGCTGGTTCGCGCGCTCGCCGGTTGCGGCATCATCGCCGCCTTTGACGCGGCTGCTGCCAGTTCGTACTTTGACGAAGCGCTCGGACTGGCCCGCGCCGTGGGCGATGACAGGAGCCTGAGCCAAATCCTGGCGTTCCAAGCGTTCGCCGCGGTTACCGGCAAGGGTGACGCGATCGCGGCGCGTGCGGCCGGCGAAGAAGGGCGTGACATCGCCGACGCGATCGGTGATGGCTACACCTCCCGCGCGTGCCGGTGGTGTATTGGCTTGGCGCAGCAGTGGGAAGCCGATCTCACCGGAGCCGTAGCGCAATTCCGGGCCCTGGTCGCGGAGGCCGAGGCGGCGCACGACGAAACATGGCGGATGTCAAGCCTCGTCAGCCTGGGCCACTATCTCGCCTTCGCGGGCGACCCGGACGAGGCCAGGGCCGCGGCCACCGCGGCGGTCGAAGCCGCCGCGGATTTCAGCGCGTTCAATCAGGGCTTCGCCTATGCCGCGCTGGCGGTGGCAAACCTGGCCGCGGGCGACGTGGAAGCAGCGGCCGCCGCCGGCGAGGCGGCGTGGGAGCGCATGAAGGCCCAACCCGAACTGGCCGCGGTGAACGTCATCCCACTCGCGGACGTTGCCCTCGCGCGGGGTGACCTGACGGTGGCCCGCCGCTTGGCCGACGACGCCGTCACGGTAGCCCCCGGCATGCACCTGCTGCTTGCGCTGGCAAAGCGGGCGCGAATCGCGATCGCGCAAAACGATGTTGAGCAGGCGGCGCGTGATGCGCGTGATGCGCTCACCGGCGCCGGGGACCTGAAGGGGTATTACGTGGTCCCCGACGTCCTCGAATGCCTGGCCATCCTTGCGGCGAGCGCCGGGGCGAACCGAGAAGCCGGTCGCCTCTTCGGCGCCGCAGATGCGGTTCGCGGCCGCACCGGGTATGTGCGCTTCAAGATCTACAACGCCGCCTATGACACGTCGGTGGCAGCGCTGCGCAAGGTCATGGGCGAGAACGACTTCCGCGCGGCATGGGCCGAGGGCGCGGCGCTGTCGATCGAGGAGGCGATCGCTTACGCGCAACGCGGGCGCGGCGAGCGCAAGCGACCGGCAACGGGATGGGATTCACTGACCCCCGCCGAAATCAACGTGGTGAGGCTGGTCAGCGAGGGGCTGCCGAACAAAGCCATCGCCGGCCGGCTGTTCGTGTCCGCGCGAACGGTGCAGACGCATCTGAGCCACGTCTACTCCAAGCTGGGTATCAGCTCGAGAGTGCAACTTGCACAAGAGGCTTCACGCCACGCTTAGTCGTCCTTGTTGCCCGAGTGCATCTTCAGCGCGGCGTCGACGTTGCCCTTCTTGTCCTCCCCGGCGCCCTTCGCCGCGGCCTTCTTGCGTTTGGCCACCACGGCGTCGACGGCGCCGTTGAGCGCCGAACCCAGCGGGAAGCCGAGGTAGTGGGTGAGGAAGACCGCCATCTCCTTGAGCTCGTTCTCGGTGAGCTCGCCGTTGAGAAGCGCGGCGTTGATCTGGATCTCGGCCAGGTCGCGGTTCCCGATCGCGGTCACCGCGGTCAGCGTCATGATGCGCTTGTCGCGCATCGACAATCCCGGTCGCGTCCAGATGTTGCCGAACAGGTGGTCGACGGTCAGGTCGAAGTACGCGTCGCCCTCGATGTTCGGCATCTCCCAGCCGTAGACCTCGTTCATCTTCGCGAGGCCCTTGCTGCGCAGCTCGTCCATTACGCCTCTTTCTCCGTGTGTGGTACCCCGAGGCCCGCGGCCAACCGCTGGTAGGCCAGCTGGGCGAGCGGCAGATCGACCGACACCGATTCGCCGAGAGCCAACGCCAGGCTCAGGTCCTTCTCCCCCAGCTCGCGGGCGTGCAGGAAGGACTGGTACAAGAAGTTGTCCGGTTCAAGGTCTTTCATGTTGCCGCGGACGATGATCGCACCCGGGCCGCTGGTCAGCGCGTCGGTGTGGCGCACCACCCGGCCCAGCGCCTGCAGGTCCAGGCCGGCGGCCTCGGCGAGTTTCATGGCCTCGCAGGCCGCGGCGTACGAGGTGAACGTCAACATGTTGCGGGCCAGCTTCATTCGGGTGCCCGCCCCGGGCTCACCGGCGTGGATGACCACCGATGCCCAATGTTTGAAGGCCGGCTTGATCCGCTCGTACACCTCCCGCTCGGCGCCCACCATGGTGGCGAGTTCACCCTTCGCCGCGGCGGCCGCGCCACCGCTGACCGGCGCGTCGACGATATGGATGCCGTGCGGCTTGTGCTCGGCGGCGAGCTCGACGGCCGTGGTGTCGCTGATGGTCGAGTGGATCGCGATGACGGTGCCGGGCTTGGCGTGCGCGGCCAGCTCGCCGACCACCTCGCGCACCTGGGCGTCGTTGAGGACGGTGATGTGGATGAGGTCGGCGCCCGCGACGTCGGCGACGCTGTCGGCCAGGCCGGCGCCCTTTTCCACCAGCGGGGTCATCGCCTCGGTCCGGATGTCGTAAACCGTTATTCCGCCCGGCCATTCGGTCATCTTGGTGGCCATCGGCGCGCCCATGTTGCCCAGGCCGATGTAGCCAAGCTTCAGCTGATCAGTCATCTGGCATCGCCTCCCGTCACGACCGGATTATCTGTCCGCCGTCGACATTGAAGATCTGTCCTGTGATCCACGAGGCCTCGTCGGAGAGCAGGAACAGGCACATGCCGACCAGGTCCTCGGGCGTGCCCATCCGCGACAGCGGCAGGCCCTTGACGATGTCGTCGACCATCTCCTTCGGGGTGGTGGTCCGATTGGCCTCGGTGTCGATGGGGCCGGGGGCGATCGCGTTGATCCGGATCTTCTGGCCACCCAGTTCGCGGGACAGCTGCTGGGTCAGGCCGTTGATTCCGACCTTGGCCAGGCCGTAGTAGTTCGCGTAAAGCCATGCGGCGGTGGATGATTGGTTGACGATCGCGCCGCCGCCACGCTTGGCCATCTTCTTGTACACCGCGCGCGTGCACCACAGCGCGCCGTCCAGGTTCACGCTCATGAACTTGCGGTAGTACTCAGGATCGATGGTGAGCAGGAAGTCCAGCTTCATGCCACCGAAGATCGCGGCGTTGTTGACCAGATAGTCGATGCCGCCGAATTCCGCGAGCGTGCGGTCGGCCATCTCCTTGGCCGACGCCGGGTCGGACACGTCGACCGGAATGCTGATGGCCGTTCCACCGTCGGCGACAATCTGTTTGGCGACCGCATCGGCGGCTTCGGCGTTGATGTCGGCGACCACCACCGCCGCGCCCTCGCGGGCCAGCGCCTCGGCGTACGCCTGCCCGATGCCGCCACCGGACCCGGTGACGATGCCGACTTTGTTCTCGAATCGCATGTTTTCCTCTCGGTCGCCTAATGGCGCGGTCACTGCACAGCGGTGGCGATGGTTTTGACTTCCAGGTATTCCTCGAAGCCGGCCACGCCCATTTCACGGCCGTTACCGGATTGCTTGTATCCGCCGAACGGCGCGTCGGCGGAGTACCAGACACCGCCGTTGACATTGACGGTGCCTACCCGCATCCGCGACGCGAAGTTGGCCGCGCGTTCCGGGTCGGCGCTGAACACGGTGCCGGACAGGCCGTATGGCGAGTCGTTCGCGATGCGCAGCGCATCGTCTTCGCCGTCGTAGGCGATCACGGTGAGCACCGGTCCGAAAATCTCCTCACGGGCAGGCCGGGCGTCGTTGGTCAGGCCGGCGATCACGGTCGGTTCGATGAAGAAGCCGCGGTCCTTGTCCGCCGGGCGGCCGCCGCCGCAGGCGAACGTCCCGCCCTCGGCGATCGCCAGGTCGAGGTAGCTTTGCACCCGCTCCCGCTGCCGCGCCGAAATCACCGGCCCGCAAACGGTTCCGGAGTCGTTGGGGTCGCCGGGCTTGATCGAGCCCATGGTGCCCGCCGCGATCGCGACGGCCTCGTCGTAGCGGGCTCGCGGCACCACCAGCCGCGTCGTGATGGCGCACCCCTGCCCGGCGTGCATGGCCGCGGTGAACGCCGACATCGAGCACGCCCCGCCCAGGTCGGCATCCTCGAGAACGACGAACGCCGACTTGCCGCCGAGCTCCAGGAAAACCCGCTTGATGGTGGCGGCGGCGTCGCTCATGACGCTGCGGCCCGTCGCGGTCGACCCGGTAAATGAAACCATATCCACCCGAGGGTCTTTCGAGAGCAGTGCGCCGACCCGGTGGTCGTCGGACGTGATGATGTTGACGACGCCGGGCGGGAAGTCGGTGTGTTCGGCGATGATCTCACCGAGCACCGCGGCACACCAGGGCGTGTCCGGTGCGGGCTTGAGCACCACGGTGTTGCCGGCGGCCAGCGCGGGCCCCAGTTTGGCGAGGTTGATCTGGTGCGGGAAGTTCCACGGCGTGATGGCGCCGACGACGCCGACGGCTTCGCGCGCGATCGTGCGCCGGGTCGGGATGCCCATCGGCGACGCCTGGCCGAGGTCTTGGTTCCACTCGTAGGACTCGGCGGTGTCGGCGGCGAAGCTCAGGTCACCGACCGGTCCCTCCAGTTGCGCGGCCGAAGTGAGCATCCGCGGGGCGCCGACCTCGGCGATGGTGATGTCGCGCAACTCTTCGATGTGGTCGCGCATCGCGTCGCGCAGCTGCCGGATGCAGCGCACCCGCAATTCGGTGTTGCGGGACCAGTCGGTCTCGTCGAAGGCGCGCCGCGCGGCGTCGATCGCGCGGTCCAGGTCGCCGGCGTCCGCGTTTGCGGCGACGCCCAGCACTTCCTCGGTCGCCGGGTTCACCGTGGGGAAGTTGCCGGCGCTGCCGGCCGACAGCTTGCCGTCGATGAACAGTTCACTCACGCCGTCGGCCAATAAGGCCATGTCCCGCTCCCGTCTGTGTGCGGCCAACCCGGCACGCCAATCTAGTGGACAGCTGTCCGATATTGTCCGATCGAACCATAGCCGCCAGGCCGTCGGCGGTGCAAGAGCCGATCTCGGGCATCCCTCGCCGAGAGGGTTGAAATGGGTATTACGCTGCGTATTTCGGCTGCGGGGTTGCCTCGCGCCGATCCGATCCTCTAGCTTGGACATGTGTCCAGCGATGCACTGGTGACGATCACCTCCGGCGGCGACCGCCAGGCCGGTCAGCCGGCGCGCAACCGTCGCCAGGAGGAGACGTTCCGCAAGGTGCTCGCGGCGGGCATCGAAACTCTGCGGGAGAAGTCCTACGCCGACCTGACGGTGCGGGCGGTCGCGGCGCGGGCCAAGGTCGCACCGGCGACCGCGTACACCTACTTCTCGTCGAAGAACCACCTGATCGCCGAGGTCTATCTGGACCTGGTGCGCCAGGTTCCGTTCTTCACCGACGTCAACGACCCGATGCCGGTCCGGGTGGACAAGGTGTTGCGGCACCTGGCGCTGGTGGTCGCCGACGAGCCGGAGGTCGGCGCCGCATGCACGACGGCCTTACTCGGCGGCGGGACCGATCCCGCGGTGGGTGCGGTGCGCGACCGCATCGGCGCCGAGATCCACCGCCGCATCGCGACCGCCATCGGCCCCGGGGCCGACCCTAACACCGTGACCGCGCTCGAAATGATGTTCTTCGGCGCACTGGTCCAGGCGGCCAGTGGCCAGTTCACCTATCACCAGATCGCCGACCAATTGGCCTATGTGGTGAATCTGATCTTGCCCGGCCCCGGCGAGACAAACCAGGAGACACGAACCTAAATGACCGTCCATGTGGGCGACCACGAGCTGGTCCTCGACCCCTACGACTACGACTTCCACGAAGATCCGTACCCGTACTACCAGCGGCTGCGCGACGAGGCCCCGCTGTATCGCAACGACGAGCTGAAGTTCTGGGCGTTGTCGCGCCACCAGGACGTGCTGCAGGGATTCCGCAACAGCACAACGCTTTCCAACAAGTTCGGCGTCTCGCTGGACCCCGCCTCGCGCGGCCCGCACGCCAGCAAGACGATGAGCTTCCTCGCGATGGACGATCCCGCCCACCTGCGGCTGCGCACCCTGGTCTCAAAGGGCTTCACGCCCAGGCGGATTCGCGAACTCGAGCCGCGGGTCACCGAGATCGCGACGCAGCATCTCGACACCATGATGGAAAAGGCGCAAGGCGGCACCGTCGACTACGTCGACGAGTTCGCCGGCAAGCTGCCGATGGACGTCATCTCCGAGCTGATGGGTGTCCCCGAGCCGGATCGGGATCAGGTACGGGCCTGGGCCGACGGGGTGATGCACCGCGAGGAGGGCGTCACCGACGTGCCGCCGGAGGCCGTCGAAGCCTCCCTCAACCTGATCGTCTACTACCAGCAGATGGTGGCCGAGCGGCGCGAGCAGCTGACCGACGACCTGACCTCCGCGCTGCTGGAGGCCGAGATCGACGGCGACCGGCTCACCGACGACGAGGTCCTCGGCTTCATGTTCCTGATGGTGATCGCCGGCAACGAGACCACCACCAAACTGCTTGCCAATGCCGCGTTTTGGGGTCACAAGAACCCGGATCAACTGACGCCGGTCTACGAGGACCTGACGCGGGTGCCGCTGTGGGTGGAGGAGACCCTGCGCTACGACACCTCCAGCCAGATCCTGGCTCGTACCGTGTCCGGGGAGCTCACCCTGTATGACACCACCATTCCCGAGGGCGACGTCCTGCTGCTGTTGCCCGGGTCCGGGCACCGCGACGAGCGGGTCTTCGACAACCCTGACGACTACCTCATCGGGCGCGAAATCGGGCCCAAACTATTGAGTTTCGGTAGCGGCGCACACTTTTGCCTGGGCGCGCATCTAGCGCGGATGGAAGCCCGGGTTGCGCTCACCGAGTTGTTCAAGCGAATCCGCGGCTACGAGGTGGACGAGGCCAACGCCGTCCGCGTCCACTCGAGCAATGTCCGCGGATTCGCTCACCTACCAATGAGCGTGGAGGTCCGCTGAATGCCCCGCTTTGAACCCTTGCCCGAACGCCGGCCCGCGATCGTGGCCGGCGCTTCCTCCGGCATCGGAGAGGCCACCGCCATCGAGCTCGCGGCGCACGGCTTCCCGGTCGCGCTGGGCGCCCGCCGGGTGGAGAAGCTCGAGGACATCGTCGGAAAGATCAACGCCGACGGTGGCGAGGCGGTGGGATTCCATCTGGACGTCACCGACCCGAACTCGGTGAAATCTTTTGTGGCACAGTCGACCGACGCGCTCGGCGACATCGAGGTGCTGGTGGCCGGAGCGGGTGACACCTACTTCGGCAAGCTCGCCGAGATCACTACCGACGAATTCGAGTCGCAGCTGCAGATCCACCTGGTCGGCGCCAACCGGTTGGCCACCGCGGTGTTGCCCGGCATGCTCGAGCGACAGCGCGGCGACCTGATCTTCGTCGGATCCGACGTCGCCCTGCGTCAGCGCCCGCACATGGGTGCCTACGGCGCGGCCAAGGCCGCGCTGGTCGCGATGGTCACCAACTTCCAGATGGAACTCGAGGGCACCGGCGTGCGGGCCTCGATCGTGCACCCCGGCCCCACGAAGACGTCGATGGGCTGGAGCCTGCCGGCCGAGAAGATCGGGCCGGCGCTGGAGGACTGGGCCAAGTGGGGCCAGGCCCGCCACGACTACTTCCTGCGCGCGGCGGACTTGGGACGCGCCATCACGTTCGTCGCCGAGACGCCGCGCGGTGGCTTCATCGCCAACATGGAGCTTCAGCCCGAAGCACCGCTGGCCGACAACAAAGACCGCCAGAAACTCGCGCTCGGCGAAGAGGGGATGCCGTCATGACCACAACAGCTACGGTGCCCCGGGTTTCCGGCGGCGAGGAAGAGCACGGCCACCTCGAGGAATTCCGCACCGACCCAATCGGTTTGATGAAGCGCGTCCGCGAGGAATGCGGGGACGTCGGCTGGTTCCAACTGGTCGACAAGCACGTCATCCTGCTGTCCGGTGCCGGCGCCAACGAGTTCTTCTTCCGCTCCGCCGACGAGGACCTCGACCAGGCCGAGGCGTATCCGTTCATGACGCCGATCTTCGGCAAGGGCGTCGTGTTCGACGCCAGCCCGGAGCGGCGCAAGGAGATGCTGCACAACTCGGCGCTGCGCGGCGAGCAGATGAAGGGGCACGCGGCCACCATCGAGGGCGAAGTCAAGAAGATGATCGCCGACTGGGGCGACGAGGGCGAGATCGAGCTGCTCGACTTCTTCGCCGAGCTGACCATCTACACCTCGACCGCGTGTCTGATCGGGCTGAAGTTTCGTGAGCAGCTCGACCACCGGTTCGCCGAGTACTACCACGAGCTGGAACGCGGCACCGACCCGCTGTGCTACGTCGACCCCTACCTGCCGATCGACAGCTTCCGGCGCCGCGACGAGGCGCGCGTGAAACTGGTTGCGCTGGTGCAAGAAATCATGGATCAGCGGCTGGCCAACCCGCCGAAGGACAAGGCCGACCGCGACATGCTCGACGTGCTGGTCTCGATCAAGGACGAGGACGGCCGGCCCCGGTTCTCCGCCGACGAGGTCACCGGGATGTTCATCTCGCTGATGTTCGCCGGGCACCACACCAGTTCGGGGACCTCGGCCTGGACGTTGATCGAGTTGATCCGCCATCCCGAGGTGTACGCCGAGGTGCTGGCCGAGCTCGAGGAGCTCTACGCCGACGGCCAGGAGGTGAGTTTCCATGCGCTGCGCTCGATTCCAAAGCTGGACAACGTGGTCAAGGAAACCTTGCGCCTGCACCCGCCGCTGATCATCCTGATGCGCGTCGCCAAGGGCGAGTTCGAGGTCGAGGGCTTTCCCATTCACACCGGTGATTACGTCGCGGCCTCCCCGGCGATCTCCAACCGGATCCCCGAGGACTTTCCCGACCCGGACGCGTTCAAGCCCGACCGCTACAACAAGCCCGAGCAGGCCGACATCGTCAACCGGTGGACCTGGATTCCCTTCGGCGCGGGCCGGCACCGCTGCGTCGGCGCCGCGTTCGCCCAGATGCAGATCAAGGCGATCTTCTCGGTCCTGTTGCGCGAGTATGAATTTGAGATGGCTCAGCCGGCAGACAGCTATCACAACGATCACTCCAAGATGGTGGTGCAGCTCGCGCGCCCGGCCAAGGTGCGCTACCGCAAGCGCAGCGCGTAAGGGAGTAAGTCCAATGGGCGGATTCAGGATCGAAGCGGATCTGGATTTGTGTCAGGGCCACGCCATGTGCGAACTGGAGGCGCCGGACTACTTCCGGGTGCCCAAGCGGGGCAAGGTCGAGATCGTCGACCCCGAACCGCCCGAGGACGCCCGCGACGAGGTCGAGCGCGCGGTCGATATGTGTCCCACGCAAGCACTGTTCATCAAAGAGAAAGAAGACTGAGGACCCATGACTTCCAAGACGTCACACTCACGCGAAGACCTCGAGGCATGGGTCGACCGCTGGCTGCAGGCCAACAAGGACTGCGAAAAGGCCGGTGACTGGCGGCCGTTGGCCGACTTCTACACCCAAGACGCCACCTACGGCTGGAACATCGGCCCCAAAGAGGACGTGATGTGCGTCGGGATCGACGAGATCCGCGACATCGCGCTCGGCCTGGAGATGGAGGGGCTGGAGAACTGGGTGTACGAATACCAGAAGGTGCTCATCGACGAGAAGCAGGGCGAGATCGTCGGCTTCTGGAAGCAGATCGTCAACAAGAACGACGGCACCCGGGACGAGATCTACGGCATCGGGGGCAGCTGGTTCCGACTCAACGAGGACCGGCTCATCGAGTGGCAGCGCGACTTCTTCGACTTCGGCCACGTCGCGTACATGTTCGGCAAGCTCATCGAGTCCGGGGATCTGAGCGACGGCATGCAGAAGCGCATCGAGCGCAGCGTCGCCGGGGAAAAGCTGCCCGGCTACTACCCGCTTGGCGAGGCTCCCGTCCCCATCTGGTGAGGGGGAGCCAACCAAGCATTTGATTTGTTGCACGCGCTATGCTGACGCGACAAGGGTGCCTGTGGCACTCGTCACCTAGCTGGCCGGCATGAAGGGGCCGGTCAGCTCTGATCAATTCAAAGGCGAAATGGGGTCAGGACCATCGTGAAGACAAAAGGCGCACTGATCTGGGAGTTCAACCAGCCCTGGTCTATCGAGGAAATCGAGATCGGCGACCCGCAAGCGCATGAGGTCAAGATCCAGATGGAAGCGGCGGGCATGTGCCACTCCGACCATCACCTGGTCACCGGGGGCATCCCGATGGCCGGTTTCCCGGTGCTCGGCGGCCACGAGGGCGCGGGCATCGTCACCGAGGTCGGTCCCGGCGTGGACGACATCGCCCCGGGTGACCACGTCGTGCTGTCGTTCATCCCGTCGTGTGGGCAGTGTCCGACCTGTCAGGCCGGCATGCGCAACCTCTGCGACCTGGGCGCCGGCCTGCTGGGCGGCGCCGCGGTGTCCGACGGCACCTTCCGCATCCAGGCCCGCGGCCAGAACGTCTACCCCATGACGCTGCTGGGAACGTTCTCCCCCTACATGGTCGTGCACCGCAGCTCGGTGGTGAAGATCGACCCGTCAGTCCCGTTCGAGGTCGCCGCGCTGGTCGGCTGCGGCGTCACCACCGGTTACGGCTCGTCGGTCCGCACCGCTGACATCCGCCCGGGCCAGGACGTCGCCATCGTCGGCGTCGGCGGGGTGGGCATGGCGGCGCTGCAGGGAGCCGTCAACGCCGGCGCCCGCTACATCTTCGCGATCGACCCGGTCGAGTGGAAGCGCGACCAGGCGCTGAAGTTCGGCGCCACCCACGTCTACCCCGACATCTTCGCGGCGATGGCGGGCATGGCCGAGGTCACCTACGGCCTGATGGCCCACAAGGTCGTGGTCACCGTGGGCGAGCTGCAGGGCGCCGACGTCGACAACTACCTGAACATCACCCAGAAGGGCGGCACCTGCGTGCTGACCGCCATCGGCAGCCTGCTGGACACCAACGTCAACCTGAACCTGGCGATGCTGACCCTGATGCAGAAGAACCTGCAGGGCACCATCTTCGGTGGCGGCAATCCGCAGTACGACATCCCGCAGCTGCTGTCGATGTACAAGGCCGGCAAGCTGAACCTGGACGACATGATCACCCGCCAGTACAAGCTGGAGCAGATCAACGACGGCTACCAGGACATGCTGGACGGCAAGAACATTCGCGGCGTCATCCGGTTCACCGACGCCGACCGGTAACCACTTGTCAGCCGCGTCCGCTCAGTGACCGGCTTCGGCCACCTCATGGCGCCGGGACGCATCGGCGCCATGAGCGTGCGCAACCGCCTGGTCATGTCTCCGATGGAGACGATGTACGGCACCCCGGACGGGCTGCCGTCGCAGCGCACCCGCGACTACTTCGCGGCCCGCGCCCGCGGCGGTGTCGGGCTGATCACGTTGGGCGCCACCGGGGTTGACCATCACCACCCCGAGACTCCCGGCGGCTTGCATCTGTCCACCGATGATGCCGTCGCCGCGCATCGGGCGCTGGTGGAGGCGGTGCACGAGCACGGCGCCAAGATCCAGCCCCAGATCGTGCACGCCGGGCCCGACGGCTTGGGACCGGAGATCTTCGGTGTCGAGTCGCTGGGCCCGTCGGTGATCCCGTCCTACCTCACCGGGCGCCCGTCGGCCGAGATCAGCGCGCGGCAACTGACCCAGGTGTTCGATCTGTTCAAGGCCGCGGCCCGGCGCGCCGTCGAGGCCGGCTACGACGGCATCGAGCTGCACGCCGCGCACGGCTACATGCTGCTGGGCTCCTTCCTTGCGCCGCAACGCAATCGGCGCACCGACGAGTACCGCGGTGACTCGGCGCGCGGCCGGGCGCGGGTGGTGCTCGAGGCGCTGGCCGCGATCCGCTCCGAGATCGGCGACGCCCTGCCGATCACGCTGCGCATCTCCGGGTACGAACGCGTCGCCGGCGGCCGGGCCATCTACGAAACCGCCCGGCTGGCACCCGAACTCGTCGCCGCCGGGGTTGACGCGTTCCACGTCAGCGGCGGGGTGATCGATCGGCTGGTCACCGGCATGGTCAACGGCGCCGACGACGGCGACGAGCTCAACGTCGGTGCCGCGGCCGCGGTCAAGCAGGTGGTCGACGTGCCGGTGATCGCCGTCGGCCGCATCCACGACCCCGTGCGCGCCGAGCGGATCCTGGCCGACGGCCGTGCCGATTTCATCGCCATGGGACGCCCGCTGCTGGCCGACCCCGACCTGCCCCGCAAGATCTCGTCCGGCCAGGCGCACCGGGTCCGCAGGTGCATCTCGTGCGAAAACTGCATCGACGCAATGGAACAGCGCTTCTCGGTCGATTGCGCGGTCAATCCGCGCACCGGCAAGGAACGGCAATTGGCGGCGGCCCGCGCCGACCGCGCGAAACGGGTGGTGGTGATCGGCGGTGGCCCGGCGGGGCTGGAGGCCGCGCGCGTCGCCGCCGAACGCGGCCACCGCGTCACGCTGTTCGAGCGCAGTGCGCAGCTGGGCGGCGCGCTGCGCTGGGCCTCGGTGCTGCACCCGGAAAACCAACCGTTCCTGCGGTACCTGTGCGACGAGCTCAGGGCGAGCCCGGCCAAAATTCATCCGGGCCATAGTGTTTCGGCCGGCGACGTCGTCGCGTCCGCACCGGACGCGGTGATCGTGGCCACCGGTGGCCGTGTCGTCGTGCCGCCGATCCCCGGCGCCGATCGCGCACACGTGCACACCGGGCCCGGGCTGCGCGAATTGCTAGGTGGCCGTGCCCAATCCGGCGCGCCGGCCTGGCAGCGCCTCGGCGCCGCTGTGTTGTCCGGCCGGCGGCAGCGGCTGCTGCGGCCGGCCGCGATCCGACTCGCCAGCCGGGCCTGGATGCCGCTCGGGCGGCGCGTGGTCATCGTCGGCGGTGACCTGGTCGCCCTGGAATTGGCGGAATTCCTTGCCCGCCGGGGCCGGTTGGTGGCCATCCTGGAAGCCGGCAAGGACATCGCGCCCGAGGTGGGCAATAAACGCAAGACCGAACACATGGATCGTCTCGACCGGCTGGGCGTCACCGTGCACGTGCGCGCCGTTACCGAACGCATCACCGCCGATGCGGTGGAGTTCACCCCCGACGGGGGAACCATCCGGCGCCTGGCCGCCGACAGCGTCGTGCTGGCCGGCACGGTCGAGCCGGACACCGCGCTGTTCGACGCCCTGGTCGACGCCCTGCCCGACGCCGAGGTGCACGCCGCCGGTGACTGCACCGGGCTGGGCCTGATCCGCAAAGCCACCGAGGAAGGCGCGCGTGCCGCGTGCGCAATCTAGTGACAGGAGAACAGAAATGACCGAAACCGAGCAGTCCCAGGCGTCGCCGGCCCTGACCGCGTCGCAGTCGTCGTGGCGGTGCGTGCAGGCGCACGACCGCGAGGGGTGGCTGGCGCTGATGTCCGACGACGTCGTCATCGAGGACCCGATCGGCAAGTCCGTCACCAATCCCGACGGCACCGGGGTGCGCGGCAAGGAGGCCGTCGGCGCGTTCTTCGACAGCAACATCGCCGCCAACCAGCTCTCGATCACCTGCGAGGAGACCTTCCCGTCGAGTTCACCCGACGAGATCGCCCACATCCTGGTGCTCAACAGCAAGTTCGACGGCGGCTTCACCAGCTCGGTGCGCGGCGTGTTCACCTACAAGGTCAACGACGCGGGACTGATCACCAACATGCGCGGCTACTGGAACCTGGACATGATGCAGTTCGGCAAACAGGACTGAGTCGTCACTCGAGCCGCGGCGATCGTCCTAGCGGCGCGTGAAGATCAGATGCGTGACGCCGCTGGGGCTGCTCACCGACTCTAGGTCGAATCGCTGTTCGAGGCCTTCCAGCCCGGTCCACAACGACTCGCCGCGCCCCAAGATGATCGGCACCACCGCGATGTGCATGTGGTCGACGAGATCGGCTTCGAGGAATTGGCGGACGCTCGACGGTCCCCCGCCCAGGCGAATGTCGCTGTCCCCGGCGGCTTTTCGGGCTAACTCGAGGGATTGCCTGGGACCGGCGTCGACGAAGTGGAAGGTGGTGCCGCCGTCCATCTCGATCGGGGGTCGTGGGTGGTGCGTGAGCACGAAGACCGGTGTGTGAAAAGGCGGCTCGGAGCCCCACCAGCCTTTCCATTCCTCGCCGCCGTCTTGGCCGATCCATGGTCCGCGCTGCGGCCCGAACTTGTTGCGTCCCATGATTTCCGCGCCGATGCCCGGCGCCCATTGGCTGGCCAGGGCGTCGTCGATGCCGGTGGCCCCGCCCGACTCGCCGTGCATGGCGCGGAAGGTCCGCGTGGCGAAGAACCACTCGTGTAGCCGTCCGCCGGCGTGCCCGAACGGCGCGTCCATGCTTTGGCCGATACCGGTACCGAAGCCGTCGAGGGAAATCGAAAAGTTGTGCACGCGCACTCGTGACATGGTGAGGTCTCCTGAATCCATCCGCGTTGTGGGGCGTCGCAGGATTGACCCGAGACGGCGGCCGAACTCATCGGTACGTCGCCGAGGTCGCTTTGCGGCGCGTGGCGCGCGGGCGACCACAGCCGCCGGCGCAATGTCGGCGCACCTATGCTGGGCCCATGGCGTCGATCTTCACCAAGATCATCAATCGTGAACTTCCCGGCCGCTTCGTCTACGAGGACGACGACGTCGTCGCATTCCTCACGATCGAGCCCATGACGCAGGGCCATACGCTCGTGGTGCCGCGCGCCGAGCTCGACAATTGGCAGGACGTCGACGGACCGGCCTTCGCACGGGTCATGGCCGTGAGCCAGCTGATCGGTAAGGCGGTGTGCAAGGCGTTCAGGACCGAGCGGTCCGGCCTGATCATCGCCGGGCTCGAGGTGCCGCACCTGCACGTGCACGTCTTTCCCACTCGCAGCCTCAGCGACTTCGGCTTCGCGGGAGTCGACCGTAACCCGTCCGCGGAATCGCTGGACGAGGCCCAGGCCAAGATCAAGGCGGCGCTGGCTCAGTTGACGTGAACGGGCTCGTGCGCCGGCACGTCACTGATGCGCGGCAGCGTCACCCGGAAGCGGCAGCCCTCGCCGGGCGCGGTGGTCACGCTGACCACGCCGCCGTGCGCGCGCACCAAGGAGTCGACGATGGATAGTCCCAGCCCGGTACCGCCGCTGGCGCGGGCGCGCGACGAGTCGGTCCGGTAGAACCGCTCGAACACGCGCGACGCGTCCTCCTGGTTCATGCCGGGACCCTGGTCCAGCACTTCGAGCACGGCGTCCGCGCCGTCGGTGCCGACCCGCACGGTGACGTCGGCGCTTTCCGGGGTGTGCTGCAACGCGTTGGCGATCAGGTTGCTCAACACCTGCCGTATCCGCGCCTCGTCACCGAGCACCTCCGGGGTGCCGGGCCCGTCCAGGACCTCCATGGTGATGGTGCGCTTGGGGTCCATCGCCTGCCCGTCGTGCACGGCATCGCTGGCCAGCGCCAGCAGATCCACCCGGTGGTGTTCGAGCGGTCGTTGCACATCGAGGCGGGCCAGCAGCAGCAGGTCGTCGACCAGCAGGCCCATCCGGGAGGCCTCGCTTTCGATCCGCGACAACAGCATCGCGACGTCGCGCGCGGCGCCCTGGCGATACAGCTCGGCGAAGCCGCGGATGGTCGTCAGCGGGGTGCGCAGTTCGTGGCTGGCGTCGGTGATGAAGCGCCGCATCCGGTCCTCGGAGCCGCGCGCCTTCTCGGCTGAGGACTCCGAGGACGCCAGCGCCTGCTGAATCTGCGCCAACATGCCGTTGAGCGCGAGCGAGAGCCGGCCCACCTCGGTGCGCGGATCACGTTCTGGCACACGGCGATCCAGTTGGCCCGAGGCGATCGCCGCGGCAGTCTGCTCGACCTCGGCCAGCGGCCGCAGGCTGCGCTGCACCACCGCGAAGCTGGCGATCCCGACCACGACCAGCACCGCCACCCCGATGCCCATCTGCAGCCAGACCAGCGAGCTGACCGTGTGCTGGACGTCGGACAGGTCGATCGCGACGGTCGTCAGCCCGTGCGGGCCGTGCACCGAGACGGCCCGCCATTGGATGTCCGAGCCGTTCACCGACGGCAACGTCGTCGGATTGGGGCCGACGTCGTTGTTGGGCGGTAAGGCCGGTTCGGCGTTGCGGTCGTTGATCGCGGTGAACGGGGTCCCGTCCATGCTGACGCCGCGGACGTAGAACTTCGACGGCGGCCGGCCCGGGTCGGGACCTTCGTACGGCGGCGGCGACTGCCGCCGCGGGTTCTGCGCCCAGCCCCGCGACGCGTCGAGCAGCGTGGAGTCGATGCGGCTGACCAGGCTGTGCCGCAGGATCGACGTCACCGCGATGCCGGACACGGCGAGGCCGCAGGCGACCAGCGCCAGGGTGGCGGCGACGAGCCCTATCCGAAGGGGCAATCCGCGTCGAGGCTTCGTGACCATCTACCTAACTTCTTCTACCGCCGCCGGCCGGGGCTGGGCTCAGCGCGGTTCCCGCAATACGTAACCGACTCCGCGCAGGGTGTGCAGCAGCCGCTTCTCGCCGGTGTCGATCTTGCGACGCAGGTACGACACGTAGGACTCGACGACATTGACGTCACCTCCGAAGTCGTAACGCCACACGTGGTCGAGGATCTTCGGCTTGCTCAACACCGTGCCGGCGTTGATCACAAAGTAACGCAGCAGCGTGAATTCGGTCGGCGACAGCGACACCGGTTGCCCGGCCTTCCACACCTCGTGGGTTTCTTCGTCGAGTTCGATGTCGGCGAAAGACAGTCGAGCGCTGCGCGGTTCGGCCCCGCCCTTGCCGGCGCGGCGAAGGATGACCCGCAACCGGGCGACGACCTCCTCGAGGCTGAACGGCTTCGTCACGTAGTCGTCGCCGCCCAGCGTCAGGCCGGCGATCTTGTCCTGCAGGGAATCCCGGGCGGTGAGAAACAGGGCGGGGGCGTCGATGCCGTCGGCGCGCAGCCGGCGCAGCACGCCGAACCCGTCCATGCCCGGCATCATCACGTCGAGGATGACCGCGTCGGGCCGGGCCTCGCGCGCCCGATCGAGGGCCTGGGCGCCATTGGTTGCGGTGTAGACCTCGAAACCCTGGAATTTCAGACTGACCGAGAGCAGCTCGACGATGTTGGCTTCGTCGTCGACCACGAGGACGCGAGCCTCCGGTTTAGTGTCGTTGGGGGTTGCCGATGTCATCAGATGCTTCTGTCCCTTGCTGAACGTTTGCTATGCGAAGGTTGTGTACTTCCTGAAAGCTCAGTGCCAACCGTCTGATAGTAGTCTGCCAGGAATCATCGCATTGCCTTGGGACGTAACGGGCTTGCCCAGCTTGCGTCGCGAATAGACTCGAGGAATGAACCTCGCCAGAAGCATCGTGTCGGCCGCGACGGCGCCCGCCCGGGTCGGGTTGGCCGCCGCCGATGCGAGCCTGAGCGTCGCGAGCACCGCCGTCGGCGTGGCGAAGCGAGCCCTGGGCGACGGCGGGACCGCCGGCACCAACGCGATGACGTCCATGCTGGGGATCGACGACGCGATCATGCGGGCCAACCGGCTGGCCAGGCTGCTCGACGACGACGCCCCGCTGGGCCGGGCGGTGGCCCCGGACGGCCCGATCGATCGCTTGCTGCGCCCGGGCGGGGTGGTCGACCTGCTGACCTCGGAGGGTGGGTTGCTGGACCGGCTGACCGCCGAGGGCGGCGCCCTGCACCGCACCCTGCAGCCCGGCGGGCTGGCCGATCAGCTGGTCGCCGAGGACGGGCTGATCGAGCGGCTGCTGGCCGAGGACGGGCTGGCCGACCGGCTGCTGGCCGAGGGCGGGCTGGTCGACAAGCTGACCGCGAAGAACGGACCGCTGGATCAGCTCGCCGACGTCGCCGACACCCTGGCGCGGCTCACGCCGGGCATGGAGGCGCTCGAGCCCGCCATCGCCACGCTGCAGGACGCCGTCATCGCGCTCACCATGGTGGTCAACCCGCTGAGCAACATCGCCGACCGGATTCCGCTGCCCGGCCGGCGGCGCCCGTCGTCGCGGGCGGTGCGCTCCGCACGTGTGATCGACAGCGACCAGTGACCGATTAGGCTAAGCACGGTTTTACCCCGCCTCCTTAGCTCAGTGGTAGAGCACTCGCCTTGTAAGCGAGCGGTCGTCAGTTCAATCCTGACAGGGGGCTCTCACTGAGTCGCTCCGCCAGAGCAGCCAAACCGGAGTCGAACAAAGCGTCCAGGTCGAAGGTCGTTGCGGCGATCAGCCAATAGGCGACCGACCACCACGGGAAAGCTGTGAGAACACTCTATTTTGACTGAGATGCCGCGTATTCCGAGTACACGCGCGATGGCCGTGATATGAAGCGACTAATCGTTGGTTAGCAATAAATTGCCATTCTCTATCGGCCGCCTAGCCAGCGAGGGGGGTCAAAAAGTCGGCCTGATAAACGTAACCCGGGGGGGTTGTCAGGATGACGGCTGCTGCGACTGCGCCACGAGCCTTGCTGCTGCGGCTCCTTCGCCCGTCGACACGGGTGAACCCGTATCCCGTCTACCGTGAGCTCCGAGAGCATGGACCGCTGCATGTCCCCTCGGCCAACCTCACGGTGTTCGGTTCGTTCCGGGACTGCAACCAGGTGCTACGGCACCCCGCGTCGGCCACCGGGATCATGTTCGCACGGCAAGAGATCGCTGCCGGTGCCCAGCGGCGGCCGTTCGGCGAAACGGGCTTTCTGTCCCTCGCCCCGCCGGATCACGCCCGGTTGCGCCAGCTCGTCGGCAAGGCCTTCGCACCGAAGGTTGTCATGGCGCTCGAACCAGAAATCAGCGGGCTGGTGTCTTCCCTCCTTGACGATGTTGAGGCCGCGGGCACTTTCGACGTGATCGCCGATCTGGCCTACCCACTACCCGTGGCGGTGATCTGCCGGCTGCTGGGCGTGCCGATCGAGGACGAGCCGGAGTTCAGCCGGGCGGCGGCGCCGCTGGCGCGACTGGTCGACCCGTTCATCACGTTCTCCCGCGACCCGGCCGCGTCCGACGAACGGAAGCGGGCAGGACTGTGGCTGCACGAATACCTGCACAACCTGATCCAGCAACGCCGCCGTGCGCCCGGTGAGGACCTGATATCCGCATTGATCGCTGTTGAGAAGTGCGGTGACCAGCTCACGGAGGAGGAGATCATCGCGGCCTGCGCTCTGATACTCATCGCCGGGCACGAGACCACAGTGAACCTCATTGCCAACGCGATCCTTGCGATGCTGCGTCATCCGGGCCAGTGGGCCGCACTGGGCGCCAACCCGGGGCGGGTGTCAGCGGTGATAGAGGAGACGCTGCGGTACGACCCACCGAACCAGCTGATGGCCCGAATCGCGGGTGAGGACATGACGATCGGCGATGCCCCGGTTTCGAAAGGCGGGATCATGCTGCTGTTGCAGGCCGCCGCCCAACGCGACCCCGACGTCATCGAGAGGCCCGACGAGTTCGACCCTGATCGAGAAACTATTCACCACTTGGCGTTCGGGCACGGTCCGTCCTTCTGCCTCGGCGCGCCGCTGGCCCGGCTCGAAGCGTCGATCGCGTTGACGGCGGTGACATCGCGCTTCCCTTGCGCACGTCTTGCTGGTGAGCCGCTGTACAAGCCGAACGTCACGCTGCGCGGCATGTCGAAGCTCGCCATCGCCGTCTGAACTCGCTCCCGGCCAACGCGCGTGTCGGTAACCGCGACGCTTGCGCGTGACCCGGATTACGGCTGACCCGGGATGGCGTCCAGACCGCCTTGAATGTCCTGCAGCTTCCCCTGGATGCCCTGCAGATCCCGTTGGATGTCCTGTAGATCGGACAACGATTTCTGATAGTCCGGCTGCGTCGGGTCCGGTGCGGTGGGTCGCGACTGCGGGCAGTACGCGACGATGGCGCCCGCGGTGACCTTCGCGCTTTGATCCGCGTCCCAGACCGACCTGCGCTGCACGAACCCGGCCGCGTCCGCGAAGTTCGGTTGGTGCGCCAAAAAGTCGCACACCGCGTGCCCTTGGCTCAGCACGTAGTCCTGGCTGGGAACGGGCACCCCCTCGCGCTTCAGCGCGCCGATGAAGGCCGCGTCGACGGCGCCAATCGCCGGGGCGGACGCCTTCGGCGCCACGGGCGGGGCGGGCGCGGCCGCGGGTGGGGTGTCCTCCGGCTGGGCCGCCGAATCGTGGTGGCGCAGCGCGAACATCACCACCACCGCGGCGACGACGGCCACCAGGGACAGCGGTAAGGCCGCGAACAGACCCAGGCGGCGCAGCGCGGCGACCTTCCGTCGCCGCGCTGCGATGGCGCGGACTTCGCTCTCCCGCGACCGGACGGCGCCGGCGACCTCGCTCTCCCAGGCGTCGAACGCGGCGACCTCGGGCGTCCCCGCCCCCTGGGCCAGGATTTCGTCGAGCAGTTGGTCGGCCTCATGCGACGACAGCTGACCGCCCTGCTCGCGGATCTGTTGGCGCCGCAGCGCGATGAGCCGCAATTCCGAATCGATCTTCTCGCGGTCGCGCATATCAACCAGTTTGAGAGCGTCGCGCCGTTGTTACAACTCCCGATAAGCAGATGGCCGCCACCGCATTGATGTCACAGCCCCTCATGCGAAAGACTCGGTTGAGCCGGCCAGCCGTAGCCGTGGGATTCGAGGCAAGGGATGGACGTGATCACCGTGAGCCGTAACCGCATCGGGCCGCTCGTCGTCGGCGCGATTGCCTTCGCGCTCGTCGGTTGTTCGGCGTCGCATCCGCCGGCGGCCGCCGGCCCGGCCGCGACGACGCGGGCCGCCTCGTCGCCGGCGCGGATGGTGCCCGCCGACGCGGGGACGACCGGCGGTGCACAGCCTCGCCTGGCGTCGGACCCGGCACAGCTGGCGGACGACCTGGTGGCCGACGAACGCGCGCTGCGTGATCCGGGCACACCGGACGCGGCGCTGACGGCGGCGGCGCGTCGCGAGCAGGCCGCCTACCGCGCAATCGGGCGCCGCCCCGAATGGGACGCCACCACACGCGGGCGCATCCCGCCGGAGCTGACCGACGTCTACGACCGCAACGTCGACGCCCGCCGGCAACTCACAGCGCTGACCCCGGTGCGAGAAACCTTGCCCGCGTGGCGCATCGAGCCGCCGGCACCGGCCGACGAACTGATGAACTACTACCACCAGGCGGAAGCCGAATCCGGCGTCGGCTGGAACTACCTGGCCGCGATCAACCTCGTCGAGACCCGCTTCGGCAGCATCGTCGGCGCGAGCACCGCCGGCGCGCAGGGACCCATGCAGTTCCTGCCGTCGACGTTCGCCGGCTACGGCCAGGGCGGCGACATCCACTCACCGCATGACAGCATCCTGGCGGCGGGACGCTACCTGGCCGCCAATGGCTTCGCCACCGATCGCGACCACGCCATCTACGGGTACAACCATGCCAACCAATACGTACGCGCGGTCGACGATTACGCGGCGCTGATCGCGGCCGATCCCGCGACGTTCGCCGCGTTCTACCGGTGGGATGTCTACTGCCTGACGACGGCGGGCGACGTGTTACTGCCCATCGGTTACGACGCATCGTCGCCGATCCCGGCCGCCGATTATGTGGCGGCCCATCCGCAGTAGACCGACGCGCTAGACGTACTTGCGGGCAATGTCTCGCAGGTGCGATCCCACATCCTGACCGGTGGCCCGCTCGAGTCGGATCCCCAGCTCGCCGGCGAGATTGACGAAGCCCATCAATAGCATCATGTCGCCGTCGGGCTCGTCGACCACGTTCTCGACCAGGCGGCTCCAGGTGAATTCGTGGCCGCTGTCGGACGACCAAGCCGTCATGACATCGATGGCTCGGCGAACGTTTTCTCTCACGTCCATCCCCGGAGCCTGCCACGCGCGCTCTCCCGCCGCAGTGCGGCGAAGGTCCGCAGACACGTCAGCGGGCGCGCCGGATTACGGCAACGCCCGCTGACGGTTCAGGTGATCAGCGCCGGGTCAGTACAGCGGCACCCAGACACCGAAGAACCAGTAACCCCAACCCCCGTACTGCCAGTTGAAGACGGGCACGACGGTAAAGGTGTTGTAGTTGAACGGCCCGAAGTCGCGCCGTCCCGCATCCCAGTCACGAGGCGGACCGTCCCACGGCCGGTTCCAGCCTCCTGGAGGCGGCGGTCCGTTCCAGCCCCCCGGAGGCGGCGGGCCCTCCCAGTGCGGCGGCGGGTGGCCCGGAGCCGGGCCGTCGTTCCAGCCGTAGCCATGCGGGCGCGGCGGCGGGGGCGCCCCGCGACCCACGATGCTGAATTGGACATCCGGACCAGCGGGACCACCGATCTGTGCGTTGGCGGTGACCACATCGTGGCGCGGGACGTAGGGCGGGTGCGGAGGCTGGGTGGGCGGCGGGTTCAGCGCCTCGTACCGCTGCCTGTTGTTCGGCGGCGGGTTCTGGTTCGCCGGCGCGTTGTTCGGGCCGCCCTGCGCCGGCGGGTTCTGACCGTGCTCGTTGGGCGGGTTGTTCTGCCCCGTCTGGGCCGGATACTGACCGTGCTGGTTGGGCTGCGGGGTGTTCTGTCCACCCTGCGGGGGGTTGTTCTGGCCACCCTGCGGCGGATTGTTCTGGCCACCCTGCGGGGGGTTGTTCTGGCCGCCCTGCGGCGGATTGTTCTGGCCGCCCTGCGGCGGATTGTTCTGGCCGCCCTGCGGCGGATTGTTCTGGCCGCCCTGCGGGGGGTTGTTCTGGCCACCCTGCGGCGGATTGTTCTGACCGCCCTGCGGCGGATTGTTCTGACCGCCCTGCGCCGGTGGGCTGTTGTGGCCGCCCTGCGGCGGGTTGTCCTGCCCGCCCTGCGCCGGGGCGTTTCCGCCACCACCGCCAGGCTGGCCACCGGGGTGTCCGCCCGGTCCGCCGGGGTTGCCCCCGCCACCGCCACCGCCGCCACCGCCGCCACCGCCGTGGCAGTTCGGGCACGGCGGCGGGTCAAGCGGAGCGGAGTACGCCGACCCGGCGTTCAGCGTCGCCGCGGAAATGCTCAGCCCGGCGGCCAACGCGGCGGCACTGACGACACGTTTCATAGACATAACTGCGTCCCCTCTTGGGAGTTATCGCACCTGCACTACGGGCAGGTGAGGTCCAACTCGAATGGCTTGGTCACCTGCTGCGGTTGCTGCGGGTTGCTCATGTCGGTACCGGTAGCTGTGCCCTTGATCGCCCAGTCCTTGCCCTTGACCGCGGCCCCGGCGCTGCCGGCCTGGTTCGGTGCGGCGTCGGAGAAGCCGAGTGCGACACCGTTGACGGTGCCCAGCCCGACGGAATGCACCAGCGGCGGGTTGCCGTTGCTGACCACGGCGCCCAGCCCGTTGGTCGGGTCACCGATCCCGATCGTGATGTTGTCACCCGCGGCGGTGCAGGTGACCTGCCCGCTGATGTTCTGATTCTGACCGTCGACGGTCAGGACCGGACCCGCCGCTGCCGCCGCAGCGGACGACGAGCCTGACGCCCCGGTATTGGATTTGTTGCTCGAACATCCGGCGCTGGCCGCGACCACCAGGGCCACGCCGGCTACGCCGACCACGATCCCACGCTTCACTACTACTTCCCTTCGTGTCGCTGGTTCCGCTGCCTCACACGTTGGCCGCGTCAACCCAGGCGGACTACCTGGACCCGTCGGGCCGACGCGTAACGGCCGGTCCACCTGGTACCCCGTACCCCGGACTTGCAAACGCTACGTTACGTTCCGCCGGCCTGGTCGCCGGGCCGTCACGGAAGAACGCGCAGCCCCCACTTGCCCAGCAGCGGATTGATGAGCATGAAGTAGGTCGTGTAGTCATCACCGTCGGGCGAAGACATCAACAGGCCGACCGCGCTGACGGTGCCGTCCGGGTTCATCACGAAGCCGGGACTACCGCTGTCACCGTCGAGGCTGAACACGCTGGCTTCGACGACGTCACCATTGATGCCTTTCACGGCGCCGCACGTCTCACCGGTCACCGCGCCGATCTTGCAGAACGGCATACCGACTTGAATCTGCTGGCGACTCAACACATCCCGGACCTGATACCGGCCGCCGACGTCGCCCACCGGCATACCGACACTCGGCTCGAGACGGATGATCGCGGCGTCCCTCTTGTCGCCCTCATGCTCGCTGGCGGAGATCCTGCCGAGCGGTGCATCGTTGCCGTAGGTCCACTCGCTGCCGTCGTGCGCGTCGCAGTGGCCGCTGGTCATCAGGTAGTAACTGCCGTCGGAACCCTGTGCCGCGAATCCGGCTGTGCACCTTCCGGATTCGTGATCGACCCCGATGCCCGGAGCCGGCGGCGGCGACGGCAGGGCCGGGGGCGGTGCTGCCACAGCGGTTTTCGCCGACGTCGTGGCGGCCACCAGCACGGCACCCAAGAGTCCCAAACCCCGCAACCACGGCATGGTCACGCCGCCCCCCTCCGCTTGTGCCCGGCAGATAATAGCGGCGCCGCTCGCCTGAAATGAGATGGCGACCAATCTATTCCACGCACGGGGTTCACCCGGCATCGACGTGCCGGGCAAGGAACTCCAGCACAGCGTCGGCGAAGACATCGTTGCGGTCACCGGCCACCATGTGACCCGCACCGCGGACGTCGGCGAATTCGACTTGCGGGAAACGCGCGAGGAATTCGTCGGCGCGCTCCTGGCTGACCAGGTCGCTCATCTGGCCGCGGATCAGCAGGATCGGCACCCCGCCGCGCAGGATGGCCTCGACCGCGGTATGCATCCGATCCGGGTCGGTCACCTCGAAAGGGGGGAAAGCCGCAGTGCCGCTGATGAACTGCGGATCCCAATGCCAGTACCAGCGATCGCCGCGGCGACGCAGGTTGGTGGTCAGGCCTTCCAGGTCGGTGGGTCGCGGCCGGTGCGGGTTGTATTCGGCGATCGCGTCGGCGACTTCGTCGAGCGAGCTGAAGCCCGACTCGACCCGGTCCGCCATGAAGGCGTGTATTCGGTTCGCCCCGGACTGGTCCATGTTCGGCACGATGTCCACCAGCACGACCGCGCTGGCGATGCCCGGCGACAGCTCCCCGGCGAGCAGCATCGACGTGAAACCGCCCAGGGAGGCGCCGACCAGAACCGGTTGCGGGGGCAGCGTGCGCAGCACCTCTTGGACGTCGGCGGCGAAACTGACGACGCGATAGTCGCCGTCATCGGACCAATCCGATTCGCCGTGGCCGCGCAGGTCGACGGTGACGGCCTGCCACCCACGGGCAGCGACAGCGGCGGCCGCCTTACCCCACGACCGCCGGGTCTGCCCGCCGCCGTGCAGGAACACCACGGCGCGCGCGTGCGGATCCCCGAGGCGGTCAGCGACGATCTGCACCCCGCCGGGGCCCTGGATCGTGAACGGTTCGGCTGCCGTGGGCATCAGGTGATACTAAGGCGCGCCCACCAAAACCTCGCGTTGGCTTAACGTCAACGGCATGCGGCGGCGTCAACGCGAAGGGCGTCGGGCATTGCCGGTGCCGCGCGGAATCGGACCGCAGCGAAGGAGAACGCATGCATCTCGACGAGTACATGTCGCACGATGCGACCGCCCTGGCCGAGCTGGTCGCGAGCGGGCAGGTCGCCCCCGCCGAGCTTCTCGCGTTGGCGCGGCAACGAGCGGACGCGGTGAATCCGCGGCTCAACGCCATCGTCTGCCGCCTCGACGACGTCGCCGACCGGCAAGCCGCCGACCCCTCGCTGAGCGGGCCGTTCGCCGGCGTGCCGTTCCTGATCAAGGACCTCGGCCAGGAATACCGCGGCTTTGCGACCTCGTGCGGGTCCCGCTCGCTGGCCCATGACGTGGCCGACCGGCACGCCCTGGTCACCGAGCGGTTCCTCGACGCGGGGCTGGTGATCTTCGGCAAGACCAACACCCCGGAATTCGGGGCCAAGGGCGTGACCGAACCCGACTACTGGGGCCCCGCGCGCAACCCCTGGGACACCGGGCATACCCCCGGCGGCTCGTCGGGCGGATCCGGGGCGGCCGTGGCGGCGGGCATCGTGCCGGCGGCGGGCGCCAACGACGGCGGCGGGTCGATCCGCATTCCCGCCGCCTGCAACGGGCTGGTGGGCCTCAAACCCAGCCGGGGCCTGGCGCCCTACGGCCCGCAGACGGGTGAACTGATGTTGGGCATGGCGACCCAGGGCGTGGTGTCGCGCACCGTGCGCGACAGCGCGGCGCTGCTCGACGCGATCGTCGGGCCCGACCCGGGCGCGGCGTACCGAGCGGCGTTGCCCGACAAACCCTTTGGTGAACACATCAAACAGCGACCGGACACCCTGAAGATCGGCTACTCGGCGCGGTCGGCCATCAACGCCCGGCCCCACCGCGAGGCCGTCGCCGCTCTCGAAAAGACCGTGGCGCTCCTCGACGAGTTGGGCCATCAGGTCGAGGAGGTCGCACCCCCCTACGACGATGCCGCCCTGGGGCGCGACTTCCTGACCATCTGGTTCGCCCAGCTGTATCAGCAGGTCGCCGACATCAAGCGGCGAACCGGCGCGCGCGACAACGACTTTGAGGCCGACACCTTGGCCATCGCCGAACTCGGGCGGTCCGGCGGCGTGCTGCCGGTGATGTCCGCGCTGGAGAACCGGAACGATTACATCCAGTCCCTGACCGCGTTCCACGCCAGCTACGACTTCTTTTTGACACCCACCCTGGCCACCCCACCGCTGGCCGTCGGCGCCACGACGACCGCGCCCGTGCTGCAGCGGGTGGCTCGGCTGGTGAGCAAGGTGCGCGCCGGAAAACTGATGGGGCTCAGCGGAATTCTCGATGACCTCATCCAGGAGAGCCTCGGCTGGGTGCCCTACACACAACTCGCCAACCTCACCGGCCGCCCGGCGATCAGCGTGCCCCTGCACTGGACCGACGCCGGACTTCCGCTGGGTGTGCAGTTCGTCGGGACGATCGGGTCAGACGGCGATCTGCTGCGCCTGGCCGCGCAACTGGAAGAGGCGCGGCCCTGGGCCCACCGGCATCCGGCACCGAGTTAGCGGTTACGCGGCGGGACCGCCGTCTTCGGGACGCCGCCGGCCCCGCCACAGGCCGGCGAAGCGCCGGGCGATGTCGCCGAGGCGACCGCCCGCGTGCTGCGAGGCCTTGATGCGGCCCAGGGCTTCTCGCCCCTCGTTCGCGTAGTCCTTGACGGATTCGTCGCCTTCCTCGGCGCGCATGTCTGTCTCCAATCCTGTTGTTATTCCGGCGCCTGACGCTCGGGTGGTTCCGATGGCCTCAAGCGCTCGGGCGGTTCGGCCGGCGTGAGCCGTTCGGGCGTTTCCGTCGGCGTGAGCCGCTCCGGGGTCTCGCCGGGGGTCCCCGGCTGCGCGGGCTCCGAATTCTGCGGCCGCTCCGCCGAGAGCCTGAGGCGGGTGTCGATCATGCTCAGTCCTTTGCTCGGCTCATGGGCGCGTACCCGCGGTACCCGGGCACCCAAACGCCCGCGGCGATACCGGATCGACGCGGCGGCGTGCTAGGCGCGGGCCGAGTCCTTATGCGCCTTGATCGGCGCGGTGCTGGGCCACCTTGAGCAGGTTGCCGCCCAGGCTGCCGCGCGCGGTCCGAACCGTCACCAGCAGCCAGGTGAACAGCAGGCCCGCGTAGGCGACGGCCGCGGCCACCCTGCCGTAAAGGGTCAGGCGGCTCCAGATCATCGCGATGATGTTCAGCGAGGCCACCAGCGACAAGCCGAACATCGCGTAGCAGCCATACAGCATGGTCGTGCGCTCGCTGCCCGCCGCCATATGCGGGAGCAGCAGCGCGCCCGCGATCACCCATGCCGAGGACCTCGACCGGGGTGTGCGCCGGGGCTGCGGCGTGCGGGTTCGCCATGGCCACAGCTGAAGAACCCTACTGCGCCGGGTGAGCGGCCCGCCGGATCAGCCGCATACACTCTAGCCGTGGTCAATCCGGCGCAACCGAGGTCGGCGGTCACGAGGATCCCGCTGATCGTCGGCGTTGCCGTCGTCGCGCTGCTCGCCGTCCTGGCGGTGCCCATCAAGCAACGATGCGGGGCGCCGGGCTATTCGTGCGCGTCGACGCTGGATACCGACGGCAACATTCACTACTACTACGAGGTGGAACCGGCGGGCGTCTACCTCGCCGAGATCGTCACCGGCGCCAACATCACGCTCTTCTACTCCTCGGGCGAGGACCTGGTCAGAGCCCGCTAGCACGCGTTTGCTGGGCGGTCCGCTGCGAGAGCGGGCCACGGGGCCGTTTCCGCCCGGTAACAACTTCGGCTCGATCCGGGCGGCGGCGTGGCCGGCGCGAGACCGTTCGGTGACCCGCCGCCCGCAACCGGGCAAAACCTGCTGGTAGAGCGAGGATCACGGACGCTGGTCGCGCCCGGCCGGCCCGACGGGCACGCTCGGCCCGACCGTGTGACAGGTGCTCTCGATTGGGGGCTTCATAGCAAGCTAACGCATACTTGTCACCATGCTTGAAGCGACATCGCCGCAAAGCACCGTTGCGGTGCCCGGTGATGTGCTGGGCGTGGGCAGAGGTTTGTGATGGCCCGCTCGGGCGGCGCCCATCGCCGTCATCGAGCCGTCCGTCAACCCTCCCGTCTCCGTAAAGGGCTGACGCGCACCCTGGGCGCGCTGGTGTCCGTGGCGGCCGTCGGGCTGACCGGGGCCGGGTACTACGTGGCGCACGGCGCGCTGGGCGGCATCACGGTCTCGAACGCCCTGCAGCCCGACGATCCGCGGTCCAGCGGCGACGACATGAACATCCTGCTGATCGGGCTCGATTCGCGTAAGGACCAGGACGGCAACGACCTGCCCTACTCGATCCTGAAGCATCTGCACGCCGGCGATTCCGACGACGGCGGCTACAACACCAACACCATGATCCTGGTGCACGTCAGCGCCGACAACAGAGTCGTCGCCTTCTCGATCCCGCGCGACGACTGGGTGCCCTTCACCGGGGTGCCGGGATACAACCACATCAAGATCAAAGAGGCCTACGGGCTGACCAAGCAGTACGTCGCCCAAAAGCTGGCCAACCAGGGCAACAGCACTCAGAAGGAACTCGAGACCAAGGGCCGCGAAGCCGGCCGGGCGGCGACGCTGCGCGCGGTGCGAAACCTGACCGGTGTGCCCATCGACTACTTCGCCGAGGTCAATCTGGCCGGGTTCTACGACCTGGCGCAGACCCTCGGCGGCGTCGACGTGTGCCTGAACCACCCCGTCTACGACTCGTATTCCGGCGCCGACTTCCCCGCCGGGCGGCAGCGGCTGGACGCGTCCGAGGCGCTGTCGTTCGTCCGGCAGCGTCACGGCCTGGAAAACGGCGACCTGGACCGCACCCACCGGCAGCAGGCGTTCATCTCGTCGGTCATGCAGGAGCTGCAGGCCACGGGCACGTTCACCAACATCGACAAGCTCAAGAACCTGATGGCGGTGGCGCGCAAGGACGTGGTGCTCTCGGCGGGGTGGAGCGAAGACATGATCCAGCGCCTGGGCGGGCTGGCCGGTGGCAACGTCGAGTTCCGGACGCTGCCGGTGGTGCGTTACGACAACATCGACGGCCAGGACGTCAACATCGTCGACCCGGCGGCGATCAAGGCGGAGG
>NZ_LZKY01000269.1:0-26840 GCF_001673055.1 Mycobacterium sp. 1245801.1 | reverse complement strand
AGTTTCCCGACGAAGCCCGTCGCCCCATACAGCACAATGTCGAATTCGCGCGGCGTTGCGGTCACGGGCCCGACGCTCCGCCGCCGCCGGCTCCCGACGCTCCGCCGCCGCCGGCTCCCGACGCTCCGCCGCCGCCGGCTCCGGACGCTCCGCCGCCCGGCCCGGATGTCCCGCCGCCTCCTGCCCACCGCGCCTACAGCGTGAACTGGGATGCCATCGCGCAGTGCGAGTCGGGTGGCAACTGGGGCATCAGCACCGGTAACGGCTTCTCCGGTGGACTGCAGTTCACCCCGAGCACCTGGCACGCCAACGGCGGCAGTGGCTCCCCGTCCGGCGCGGGCCCGGCGACCGGCGCGTTCGGGTCGAAACCCACCGCTTCCGGGTCCGCGTGAGCGGTGGCGGATGGGATGGTCACGAGCGTGCCCGTGACCGCGGCAAGAATGAGCGTCTTTCGGACGTTCTTCAAGTCGTCTTCCTTTCACTGCGCGCGCGCCAAAGCAAGCCCACGGAGGTGGGCCGAAGCTATTGGTTGATGCCTGCTTTGAAACGTGCCGTCTTGGTCAGGCACGGCAGCGGCGGGCGAAGTCTGCCCGGCGGGTCTTACCCACCGACCACGGTCGGGCTTTCGCCGTCCGTAGCGCCGCTCAACACGCGGATCCGTAGATTCAATTATCTGATTACTTTTCCGTAACCCGTTGTGGGCTAACAGGGACCGTAGAAGACCTCGGCGCGTTCGTCATCTTGGGAAACCGGATATCTCGTTTCGATAACGGGCCGATCACGCCGCGGTACCGAGGGCATTTACGCAGGTCACCAGTGCGTTTCGGCGATCGCCACTTGAACGGCACGGACAAACAAATCGTGAGCCGAATCACCTGCGTTTTGTGAGCTGGCGCACGTTTATTTGCGGGGGTTCCGCCGATTCGTCAGCGCTTTCAACGGATCCCGGCCCCCGCGGCAGGCGGCGCAGGGTACCGCATCTTGTGCCGGCTTCAACGTTCCCACGCCACGGGCGTCGATGGAATCACGTGCATGACTCAATTACCATGCGCACCAGCGCAATACGATGCTCAGGACGACAGGGGGCGGGCTTGGTGGTGGCCCGGATGTGAGATGCTGAGTATTGCCTTGTCGGGCAACGCTTTTCATTCAAATACGCATGACGACAACAACTCTCGGCACAAAACCGAGGAGTGCTGGCGTCATAGATACCGGGCTGTGCGTCGCCTAGCGGCGGCGCCATCGACGGAAAGAGCGGGGCGATACGGACGGCGTCAATTTGCCAGAGATACCGCGTCACCAATATGGCAGGCCCCAGCGCCTGGCGTCGTCACCGCCGAAGGGCGCTCGCAGAATATCCTCAAATCGCTGCCGCCCCAACAGATCACGGCACCCCGCCGCACACGGCATTGGCGCGGCAATCGATCGCCGAGGTGTCTCGCCCCACGGCAATGCGCGTTTACAATTTGGCATTTCGGAAAACCGAATTGTCCGCGTCGAATTGATCGAAAAAAAGCGAAATTCGCGGCCGGCCGGCGATGCGCTCGGCTCAGCCCCGGGACTGCGCCAGGGCCAGCAGGTCGCTCTCGGTGTTGACGTTGGCCAGGAAGCGCGATTCCGGCAGCACGAGCTGCTGTGCGTCGGAGGCATCGATCAGGGCACGCATGGAGCGGGCGCCGCCGGCCACCAGGCCGCTGATCCGCTCGGCCAGGTCGGTGCGATACACCGCGGCGAGGTAGTGGCTGCGACCGTCCCACGGCAGCACGATCTCGGCGTTGGTCTCGGTGGCCAACTGCACCAGGTCATCGATCAATTCCGCGGACAGCAGCGGCATGTCGACGGCGCAGACAAACGCATACCGGGCGCCCGCCTCTGCGGCCGCCCGCAGCCCGCGTCCGGTCGCCGGCAGCGGCCCCTGGCCGCGCACCTCGTCGCGGATGACCTGCGCCTGCACCGCGGGCAACGGTTGCCCCGGCGCGGCCATCACGAACACCGGCTCGCAGCGCTGCGCGATGACCCCGGCGACGTATTCGAGCAGCGTGGCGGCGCCGCCCGGGCCGGGCAAGGTGGCCTTGTCGCGGCCCATCCGCCGCGATTCGCCGCCGGCCAGCACGATGCCCGCCAACGACCCGGCCTTTTCTGTGTTGTCGGGCACCTGGTCGCCCACGTCAGTCGACGGTCCAGGTGTCGCGCCCGCGCAACAGCGATTGCAGCGCGGCGGTGTCGAACGGCTTTGCCGACTGGGCCGCCTGGACCTGCGAACGCGCCGCGTCGTCATAGGTCGGCCGGCTGATGTCGCGGAAGATGCCCAGCACGGTGTGTTCGAGGTTCTGGTCCGACAACCGGGACAGGGCGAAGGCGTAGGCCGAGTTGTCGCTGTGCGCGTCGTGCACCACGATCTCGTCGACCGACACGTCGGCGGTCTTGGCCACCTCCAGCCCGAAGCCGGACTTCACCACGCAGTATTCGCCGTTGGCGCCGAACACAATCGGCTCGCCGTGGCGGACGTTGATGACCCGCTCCTCGGAACCTTCCTTGCGCAACGCGTCGAACGAGCCGTCGTTGAAGATCGGGCAGTCCTGCAGGATCTCGACGACGGCGGCGCCGCGATGCCCGGCGGCGGCGCGCAGTACCTCGGTCAGCCCATTGCGGTCGGAGTCCAGCGCGCGGCCGACGAAGGTCGCCTCGGCACCCAGGGCCAACGAGACCGGGTTGAACGGGTGATCCAGCGATCCCATCGGGGTCGACTTGGTGACCTTGCCGACCTCCGACGTCGGCGAGTACTGCCCCTTGGTGAGGCCGTAGATCCGGTTGTTGAACAGCAGGATGGTGATGTTGACGTTGCGGCGCAGCGCGTGGATCAGGTGGTTGCCGCCGATCGACAGGGCGTCGCCGTCGCCGGTGACCACCCACACCGACAGGTCCTCGCGGGCCAGCGCCAGGCCGGTCGCGATGGCCGGTGCGCGGCCGTGGATCGAGTGGAAGCCGTAGGTCTCCAGGTAGTACGGGAACCGGCTCGAGCAGCCGATGCCGCTGATGAACACGATGTTCTCGCGGCGCAACCCGAGGTCGGGCAGGAAGTTGCGGATGGTGTTGAGGATGACGTAGTCACCGCAGCCCGGGCACCAACGGACCTCTTGGTCACTGGTGAAGTCCTTGGACTTCTGCGGCTGGTCCTGCGCAGACAACCTGGGGACCCCGTCGTTTTTGGTCAACTTCGCGGTCACACCGAGGTCTTTGCCGGCCAGGTTGCCGATCAGGTCAGTCACGAGCGTCGCTCCTCCTCATCGCTTCGCTCTGCATTGGCGCCGGCACCATCATGCGCCGGCCCCAACCGTTGCTGCCGCCATTCTGGCGACCATCGTCTTGTCGTTCTCGACTTCGGCCAGCGTCCCGCCCAGCGCGGCGCGGATGACCCGGCCGATCTCGTCGGCCAGGAACGCGACGCCTTGCACCTTGCTGACCGATTGCACGTCCACCAGGTACTTGCCCCGCAGCAGGAACGCCAGTTGGCCCAGGTTCATTTCCGGCGCGACCACCTGCGGGTAGCGCCGCAGCACCTCACCCAGGTTGGCCGGGAAGGGGTTCAGGTAGCGCAGGTGGGCGTGGGCCACCTTGATGCCCTTGCGCCGCGCGCGCCGGCACGCTTCACCGATCGGACCGTACGAGCTGCCCCAGCCGATCAGCAGCAGCTCGGCGTCGCCGGTCGGGTCGTCGACCTCCAGATCGGGGACCGAGATCCCGTCGATCTTGGCCTGGCGCAACCGGACCATGAGGTCGTGGTTGACCGGCTCGTAGGAGATGTTGCCCGAGCCGTTGGCCGCTTCCAGGCCGCCGATGCGGTGCTCGAGACCCGGGGTGCCGGGCACGGCGAACTGCCGCGCCAGCGTCTCGGGGTCGCGGGCGTAGGGCTGGAAAGGCTCGTCGGGCTTGGCGAACGTGTGCGTGATGCGTGGCAGCGTGCTGACGTCCGGAATGCGCCACGGCTCCGACCCGTTGGCGATGGCGCCGTCGGACAGCACGATCACCGGGGTGTGGTACGACACCGCGATGCGCGCCGCCTCGAGCGCGGTTTCGAAGCAGTCCGAGGGTGAGCGCGGGGCCAGCACCGCGACCGGCGACTCCCCATTGCGGCCGAACAACGCCTGCAGCAGGTCGGCCTGCTCGGTCTTGGTGGGCAGGCCGGTCGAAGGGCCGCCGCGCTGGACGTCGACGACGAGCAACGGCAGCTCGGTCATCACGGCCAGCCCGAGGGCTTCGGACTTCAGCGAGATGCCCGGACCCGACGTGGTGGTGACGCCGAGCGCGCCGCCGTACGAGGCGCCGATGGCGGCACAGATGCCACCGATCTCATCCTCGGCCTGGAAGGTGATGACGTTGAAGTTCTTGTGCTTGGACAGCTCATGCAGGATGTCGGACGCCGGGGTGATCGGGTAGCTGCCGAGCATGACCGGGATGTCGGCCAGCTGGCCGGCCGCCACGATGCCGTACGCCAGGGCGGTGTTGCCCGAGATCTGGCGGTATTCGCCCGAGGGCAGGGTCGCCCGGGACACCTCGTAGGTGGTGCCGAAGGCCTCGGTCGTCTCGCCGTAGTTCCAACCGGCCTTGAGCGCCAGCACGTTGGTCTCGGCGACCTCGGGCTTGCGGGCGAACTTCTCCCGGATGAACTTCTCGCTGGTCTCGATCGGCCGCCCGTACATCCACGACAGCAGGCCCAGCGCGAACATGTTCTTGGCGCGCTGGCCGTCCTTCTTGGTGGCGCCGATCGTCTCGACCGCACCGAGCGTCAGGGTGGTCATCGCGACGGAATGCACGACGTAGTCCGACAACTCGTCGGTCTCCAGCGGATTGGTGACGTAGCCGACCTTGGTCAGGTTGCGTTTGGTGAACTCGTCGGAATTGGCGATCACCATGCCGCCACGGGGCAAGTCCCCGATATTGGCCTTGAGCGCAGCGGGGTTCATCGCGACGAGGACGTCGGGCCGGTCACCGGCGGTCAGGATGTCGTAGTCGGCGATCTGGATCTGGAACGACGAGACGCCGGGCAGCGTGCCTGCGGGGGCGCGGATCTCGGCCGGGTAATTGGGCTGGGTCGCCAGGTCGTTGCCGAAAAGCGCTGCCTCGGAGGTGAACCGGTCGCCGGTGAGCTGCATGCCGTCGCCGGAGTCACCGGCAAAGCGAATGACGACTTGCTCGAGGCGCTGACGGGCAGATCCGTTGGGGGGAGCCCCATTCTGTGAGTCTGATCCGGCTCCGCTGCCGTTCGGATCCACCTCTTTGCCCTCCACTTTGTTCACCGCGCGGACACCGCGCGCAAACTAGATTACGCCCGTGAAAGTGACTTTCCGGCCGTGTCGGTTTGATGTCACTGGAAGTATCAATTATGGCACTGATTTTCGGTCACCATCGCCGTCTCCCCGCCGCCCCCTCGCAAGCCTTCGCGGCCAAAAGGCGACGTCAGCGTCGTCTACTGATGAGTAGCACGGCAAACTGTGGCGTTGGTCACGTCTTGCGCGTTAGCAACCGTCGTTCATACCGTGCCCGCCATGGGTAGCGGCCCAAGCCGTCACGAACGTCGGCCAGGAGGAAGTTCAGCAGGTCCAGGCCACGCCCAAGACGCCGGGGAACGGCGTCGCCGGGGATGGCCGTGCGCCCGAGGAGCTAGTTAGGCGCTCTTGTCCCGACGCTCGGACCGCGACGGCTTGCGCGGCACGATGGTCGGCAACACGTTGTCCTGGACGGTCTCCTTGGTCACCACGACCTTGGCGACGTCGTCGCGGCTCGGGATGTCGTACATCACCGGCAGCAGGACCTCTTCCATGATGGCCCGCAGGCCGCGAGCCCCGGTGCCGCGGTGGATCGCCTGGTCGGCGATCGCTTCCAGGGCGTCGTCGGTGAACTCGAGCTCGACGTTGTCCATCTCGAAGAGCCGGGTGTACTGCTTGACCAACGCGTTCTTGGGCTCGGAGAGGATCTTGACCAGCGACTCGCGATCGAGGTTGGTGACCGAGGCGACCACCGGCAGCCGGCCGATGAACTCGGGGATCAGGCCGAACTTGATCAGGTCTTCGGGCATCACTTCGGCGAAGTGGTCGGTGGTGTCGATCTCGGCCTTGGAGCGCACCTCCGCGCCGAAGCCCAGGCCGCGCTTGCCGACCCGCTCGTAGATGATCTTCTCCAGGCCCGCGAAGGCACCCGCGACGATGAACAGCACGTTGGTGGTGTCGATCTGGATGAACTCTTGGTGCGGGTGTTTGCGGCCGCCCTGCGGGGGAACCGAGGCCTGAGTGCCTTCCAGGATCTTCAGCAGGGCCTGTTGGACGCCCTCTCCGGAGACGTCGCGGGTGATCGACGGGTTTTCGCTCTTGCGGGCGATCTTGTCGACCTCGTCGATGTAGATGATGCCGGTCTCGGCGCGCTTGACGTCGTAGTCGGCGGCTTGGATCAGCTTGAGCAAGATGTTCTCGACGTCCTCACCGACATATCCGGCTTCGGTCAGGGCGGTGGCGTCGGCGATGGCGAACGGGACATTGAGCATCTTGGCGAGCGTCTGGGCCAGGTAGGTCTTTCCACAACCGGTCGGCCCGAGCATCAGGATATTGGACTTGGTCAGCTCGACCGGCTCGTGCCGCGAGTCCCGGCCCTTTTCACCGGCCTGGATCCGCTTGTAGTGGTTGTAGACGGCGACGGCCAGGGTCCGCTTCGCGGTGTCCTGCCCGATGACATATCCCTCGAGGAACTCCCGGATCTCGATCGGCTTGGGGAGTTCATCGAGCTTGACGTCGTCGGCGTCGGCGAGCTCCTCTTCGATGATCTCGTTGCAGAGGTCGATGCATTCATCGCAGATGTACACACCGGGGCCCGCAATGAGTTTCTTGACCTGCTTCTGGCTCTTCCCGCAGAACGAGCACTTCAGCAGGTCACCGCCGTCTCCGATCCGTGCCATGGTGCGTCAGCGCCTACTTCCTGTTCGCCGTTGCTGTTGCCTGTCCCCGCATGTATTCACCGACGCTACCCGCTTGATCGGGCCCGCCGCGACCATAAGCGCTGAATCGCGCCGATGGTATTTGCAGGAGTTCGTGCCTGTTCCGTATGGATGAAACATATAGCCACACGGTGCCCGTCACTCGCGAAAGACGCGCTTTGCGTGTCTTTGGCGTGTCGCGGTCGTGATGCGACCGAGGCTGGCTGTCCCCCGATCCCACCACCGGCGGAGGTGCCAACCCGACGCCGACGATCGCGCGAGGCCTGGGCGGACCCCCAGGAAATCACCCTACAGTGGCGAGGTGGGTTTGGCTGCGGGCTTCGACTGGCCCGGCGGATCCGTGCTGCTCGACGGCGGGTTGGCCACCGAGCTCGAAGCCCGCGGCCATGACCTTTCCGATTCCCTGTGGTCGGCCCGGCTGCTCGCGGACGCCCCGCAGGACATCGTCGCCGTGCACGCCGCCTACTTTCGTGCCGGGGCGGCGATCGCGACGACGGCGAGCTACCAGGCATCGTTCGAGGGCTTTGCGGCCCGCGGGTTCGATCGCGGGGAGACCGCCGGGTTGTTGCGCCGCAGCGTCGCGCTCGCCCGGGCGGCGCGCGATGGCACCGGCGTCGACGGCCTGTTGGTCGCCGCCTCGGTCGGCCCGTACGGCGCGGCGCTGGCCGACGGGTCCGAATACCGCGGCCGCTACGGCCTGTCGGTTGCGGCGTTGGCGCGCTGGCATCGGCCGCGGCTGGAGGTCCTGGCCGCCGCCGGCGCCGACGTGCTCGCGTGTGAAACGGTGCCCGACGTCGACGAGGCGCGGGCGCTGGTCGAGTTGGTGCGCGCGGTCGGCGTACCGGCCTGGCTGAGCTACACCATCGACGGGGACCGCACCCGCGCCGGGCAACCACTGGCCGAAGCGTTCGCGGTGGCGGCCGGCGTCGACGAGATCGTCGCGCTCGGGGTGAACTGCTGCGCGCCCGCGGACGTGTTGCCCGCGATCGCGCACGCCGCGCCCGTCGGGAAACCCGTCATCGTCTACCCGAACAGCGGAGAACGCTGGGATGCTTTGCGGCGCAAGTGGATCGGCCCGTCACGGTTCGGCGCGGACCTGGCCGCGCAGTGGATCGCGGCCGGCGCCCGCATCGTCGGCGGATGCTGCCGGGTGGGGCCCGCCGATATCGCGGCGATTCACCGAGCGTGCAGTCAGGGCGAAAAATCGCGCGAAGATTCGCCGTGAGTGCACGCTCGGCGACGGGCCGGGAACGCTAAGCGGTCTGCGCCGAGAGCTTCCGGTACTCGAGCACGGTGTCGATGATCCCGTAATCCTTGGCCTCTTCGGCAGTCAGAATTTTGTCCCGGTCGGTGTCCTTGCGGACCGTCGCGGCGTCCTTGCCGGTGTGGCGGGCCAGGGTGGTTTCCATCAGCGTGCGCATCCGCTCGATCTCGGCGGCCTGGATCTCCAGATCGGAGAATTGCCCCTGGATCACGCCCTGCAGCGAGGGCTGATGGATGAGCACCCGGGCGTTGGGCAGCGCCATCCGCTTGCCCGGTGTCCCGGCGGCCAGCAGCACCGCCGCGGCCGACGCGGCCTGGCCCAGGCACACCGTCTGGATGTCGGCACGCACGTACTGCATGGTGTCGTAAATCGCCATCAGCGAGGTGAATCCGCCACCGGGCGAGTTGATGTACATGGTGATGTCACGGTCGGGGTCCAGCGACTCGAGCACCAGCAACTGGGCCATGATGTCGTTCGCCGACGCGTCGTCGACCTGGACGCCGAGGAAGATGATGCGCTCCTCGAACAGCTTGTTGTAGGGATTGGACTCCTTGATCCCAAAGCTGGAGTGCTCGATGAACGACGGCAGGATGTAGCGCGCCTGGGGCTGGGTTTCGGGGTTCACTGGGCTTCTCCATTGGTGATGTGGGCGGCGCGGGTGATGATGTGGTCGACGAAGCCGTATTCGAGGGCTTCCTGCGCGGTGAACCAGCGGTCGCGATCGGAATCCGCCTCGATGCGCTCGATCGACTGGCCGGTGAATTCCGCGTTGAGGCGGAACATCTCCTTCTTGATGACCGTGAATTGCTCGGCCTGGATGGCGATGTCGGCCGCGCTACCGGTCACGCCGCCCAGCGGCTGGTGCATCAGGATGCGGGCGTGCGGCAGGGCGAAGCGCTTACCTTTGGTTCCCGCCGCCAGCAGGAACTCGCCCATCGAGGCGGCCATGCCCATCGCGTAGGTGGCGATGTCGCACGGCGCCAGCACCATGGTGTCGTAAATCGCCATCCCGGCGCTGATCGATCCGCCGGGCGAATTGATGTAGAGCGAAATGTCCTTGTCCGCGTCCTCGGCGGCGAGCAGCAGGATCTGCGCGCACAGCCGATTGGCGACCTCGTCGTTGACCTCCGAACCCAGGAAGATGATGCGCTCGGAGAGCAAGCGCTCATAGACCGAGTCCGTGAGGTTGAGACCCTGCGAGGGCGAACGCATGTCAGTCACGACTGGGTTACCTGCTTTCTTTCAGACCTGTATTCACGACACTAACCAACCAAGGCCGCCGTTTCGCGGCACGCACCCCGCGTTCGCTCACAGCGTCACGGCGCGGTCACTCCCCGGCGTCGGCCTCGTCGGATTCGCCGGCATCAGCCTCGCCCGTCGGCTCGGCATCAGCCTCCCCCGTCGGCTCGGCATCGTCGGCCTCCGAACGCTTGCCGAAGAACTCACTCGTGTCGATGGCGTTTCCGGCGGTGTCGGTGACGGTCGCCGCCCGGATCACCTCGGCGATGGCCAGCGCCCGGCGCACATCGGCGAACATGGCCGGCAGCTGGTTGTTCTCCTGCAGGTAGGCCAACAGCTGCTGGGGCTCGATGCCGTATTGGCGCGACGTCGCGACCAGCCGCTCGGTCAGGTCCTCCTGGCCGACCTGAACCTCCAGCTCGTCGGCCAGGGCGTCCAGCAGCAGCTGCCGTTTCACGTCCGTCTCGGCGGCGGTGCGCGTCTCGGTCTCGAACTCTTCGCGGGACTTGCCCTGCTGGGCCAGCACTTCCTCGAGCTTGGATTCGTCGTGGTTGAGGCTGTGCAAGGCGTTGTGCAGGGCGCTGTCGACCTGGTCCTTGACGATCGCTTCCGGCAGCGGCACTTCGACCTGCTCGAGCAGCGTGTCGAGCGCGGCCTCCCGGATGTTCTCGGCCTGCTGGGCGCGCTTGGTCCGGCCGACTTGGTCGCGCAGGTTGGCCTTGAGCTCCTCGATGGTGTCGAACTCGCTGGCCAGTTGGGCGAACTCGTCGTCGGCCTCGGGCAGCTCGCGTTCCTTGATCGACTTGACGGTGACGGTGACCTGCGCGTCCTTGCCTGCGTGCTCACCGGTCGCCAGCTGCGCGGTGAATTCCTTAGATTCGTCGACGGACAACCCGATCAGGGCTTCGTCGAGGCCCGCGATCAGCCGGCCCGAGCCGACCTCGTGGGACAGGCCCTGCGCGGCGGCGCCCGGAACCTCTTCACCGTCGATGGTGGCCGACAGGTCGATCGAGACGAAGTCGCCGTCGGCGACCGGGCGGTCCACCCCGGTCAGCGTGCCGAATCGGGCACGCAGAGACTGCAGTTCGGCGTCCACGTCCTCGTCGCTGACCTCGATCGGGTCCACCGACACCTTGAGCGCACCGGGGTCCGGCAGGGCGAGCTTGGGTCGCACGTCGACCTCGGCGGTGAACGCCAGCTCCTCGCCGTACTCCTTCTTGGTGACCTCGATCTCGGGCTGACCCAGCGGGTGCACCTCTGATTCGGCGACGGCCTGCCCGTACCGCGCCGGCAGCGCCTCGCTGACCACCTGATCCAGCATGGCCTCGCGACCGAACCGGGCCTCCAGCAACTTCGCCGGCGCCTTGCCCGGCCGGAATCCAGGCAGTCGCACCTGGCGGGCCAGCTCCTTGTAGGCGCGCTGGAAGTCGGGTTCGAGTTCTGAGAAGGGGACCTCCACGTTGATGCGCACCCGGGTGGGGCTCAACTGCTCAACGGTGCTCTTCACGGGTGTGCTCCTCAGTGCTCGTTCTTGGCTCGTTCTCGGTGGTCGGTGGGCCGCGCGCAGGGCGCGGCCGGTGGTGCTGGTCGGGGTGACAGGATTTGAACCTGCGGCCTTCCGCTCCCAAAGCGGATGCGCTACCAAGCTGCGCTACACCCCGCGCTGACCTCGATGATCCTAAGGCCCCTCAACACCGGGTTGGCCACGGGCTTCGCAGCGACGTCGCAGACCTCACGGAGCGATCACAAAACCGAGTCGATTAGATTTGATCTTCGTCGCCAGCTACAGTCACGCTCGACTAACTACATGCGGGCGTAGCTCAATGGTAGAGCCCTAGTCTTCCAAACTAGCTACGCGGGTTCGATTCCCGTCGCCCGCTCGGGCTAACTATCTGCTCGATAGAGAGGCGCCATGAGCGACCTGTTGACCGACGCGTTGATTCACGGCTCATGCGCGTCGGACTTCGTCGGGGTTCGCGACGCGTTCGAGCGCAATTTCACGCTGGGCAACGAAGTCGGCGCGGCCGTCGCGGTGTGGGTCGACGGGTCTCTAGTGGTCAATCTGTGGGGTGGCTGGGCCGACGCGGCCCGTACCCGACCGTGGCAGCAGAACACCCTGACCACCGTGTTGTCCGGCACGAAGGGCCTGTCGGCCACCTGCGTGCACCAGCTCGCCGACCGCGGCGAACTGGACCTGCACGCCCCCGTCGCGCACTACTGGCCCGAGTTCGCCCAGGCGGGCAAGCAAGACATCACGCTGGCGATGGTGATGAGCCACCGCTCCGGGGTGATCGGCCCGCGCACCCGGATGCGGTGGGAGCAGGTCGCCGACTGGGACTACGTCTGCGAACAGCTGGCCGCCGCCGAGCCGTGGTGGGAGCCGGGCACCGCGCAGGGCTACCACATGACCACCTTCGGTTTCATCACGGGCGAGGTGTTCCGCCGGGTGACGGGCCGGTCCATCGGCCAGTACCTGCGCACCGAGATCGCCGAACCGTTGGGCGCCGACGTGCACATCGGGTTGCCGCTGAGCGAGCAACACCGGTGCGCCGAGCGGGTCAACAAGCCGCATGCCCGCGATCTGCTGGCCGACGCGAAGGCGCCGGGCTACCCGAGGAGCCTGGCCGAGCACCCCAAGGCGGGGCTGTCGATCTCGATGGGGTTCGCCCCCGACGACGAACTCGGCTCGCACGACCTGAACCTGTGGCGCGAACTCGAGTTCCCGGGCACCAACGGGCAGGTCTCGGCGCTGGGACTGGCGACGTTCTACAACGCGCTCGCCCAGGAGAAGGTGCTCAGCCGCGAGCACATGGACCTGGTGCGGGTCTGCCAGGGCGGCCTGGAGACCGACCTGGTGCTGGGGCCGCGGGTCGCGGACCACGGCTGGGGTCTGGGCTACATGCTCAACCAGCGTTGCGTCAACGGGCCGAACCCCCGCATCTTCGGCCACGGCGGGCTGGGCGGCTCGTTCGGGTTCGTCGACCTGGAGCACCGCATCGGTTACGCGTATGTGGCCAATCACTTCGACCCGACCAAGGCCAATGCGGACCCACGCAGCCTGGTGCTGTCCAACGAGGTCTACTCCGTGCTGGGAGTCATCTGACGCTCAACGCAGACGCGCCCCGCCGATTCGGCGGGGCGCATCTGGTGTGTGACTTTTCGGATCAGGGGTGCCAGCCGGGAGGCGGCGGCGGTCCACCCGGCCCGCCCGGTCCCCACGGGCCGCCGGGGTGCGGCGGTCCCCCCGGCCCCCAACCCGGCGGTCCAGGAGGCCCTCCGCGCCAGTCGTGGCAGTTGTTCCAGTCCCAGTTGTTGCCCCAGCCGGGATCCCACCGCTCACCGGGACACCATTGCGGGAAGGGTCCGGGGTGGGCCTGCGCCTCGGTCGCGACGCCGATGCCCGCCAAACCCAGCCCGCCGATTGCGAGAGCCGTTGCGGCCAAACGTGGAAGAGTTTTCACACGTTGTTTCTTACCCGTATCGATGCTTTGGCTAAACAACTGACACCAGCGTTTCGGGCTGAGAGTTTCCTGCCAACGCGCACGGCGCCAGCCCGCCGCGGTGTGTTCCGGCCCGAGCTCACTTCTGGCATGTCGGGCACCAGAACACGTTTCGGCCCTCCAGCACCGTCGTGCGGATCGGATCACCGGACACCCGGCAGGGCTCGCCGGCCCGCCGGTAGACGTAGGTCCGGGGTCGATCGGGGCGGTAGGACGGCGCGCCGTGGTCGTGCTCGGGCCGCACCACGATGATCTTGCCGCGGCGCAATCCGACCTTCATCAACGCGACCAGATCGGTCCAGGCCGCGTCGAACTCATCCTCGCCGACGTCGCGGCCGGGTCGGAACGGGTCGATGCGGTGGCGGAACAGCAGCTCGCTGCGGTAGACGTTGCCCACCCCGGCCATCACGGTCTGGTCCATCAGCAGCGCGCCAATGGGCCGGCGCGACTTGGCAATTCGCTTCCACGCCCAGGACGGGTCGGCGTCGCTGCGCAACGGGTCGGGGCCCAGCCTGGCCAGGACGTCGCTGACTTGGCCTTCGTCGATGACTTCGCACACCGTCGGCCCGCGCAGGTCGGTGCCGTAGCCGGCGCCGATCATGCGCATCCGCACCTGCCCGACCGCTTCGGGAAACAGTCCGTCGCCGGGCCGTTCCCATTCGGTGAAGGCGCCGTACAGGCCGAGGTGCACGTGCACGATCGGCCCGCCGGCGTAGTGATGAAACAGGTGCTTGCCCCACGCGCTGGTGCGCCGCAACACCCGGCCGTCGACCACCGCGGCCGAATCGGCGAAGCGGCCCTGCGGGCTCGACACCGCGACGGGGGCACCGGCGTATCGGCGTTGGTGCAGCCGGGCCAATCGGTGCAGGGTATGCCCTTCGGGCACGCGCAGACCTTTCCGGCGTCAGCTGGCCGCGCCGGGTACCGGCGGGGCCTGGTGGGTGCGTTCGTATTCGGCGAGTATGTCGATACGCCGTTGGTGGCGTTCGGCTTTCGACCAGGGCGTGGTCAAGAAGGCGTCGACGATGGCCAGCGCCTCGGCCACGGTGTGCATGCGACCGCCGATGCCGATCAGTTGGGCGTTGTTGTGCTCGCGGGCCAGCGCCGCCGTCTCGACGCTCCAGGCCAGGGCGCAACGGGCGCCGGGCACCTTGTTCGCCGCGATCTGCTCGCCGTTGCCCGACCCGCCCAACACGATGCCCAGGCTGTCCGGGTCGGCCACCGTACGCGTCGCGGCGGCGATGCAAAACGCCGGGTAATCGTCTTCGGCGTCGTAACTGAAGGCGCCGCAATCGATCGGCTCGTGCCCGGATTTGGTGAGGTGATCGATGATCTGCTGCTTGAGCTCGAATCCGGCGTGGTCAGAGCCGAGGTAGACGCGCATGCCCGCAATCCTTACACAGCCACCCGCGGCGTTGGCGGCGGCGAGGGCAAGGCGGGCAGCGCCCTACCGGTCTAGTCGAATTCGGGCTTCTCCGTGCGGCTGCGCTTGAGCTCGAAGAAGTGCGGGTAGGACGCGAAAGCCACCGAGGCGTCCCACAGCTTGCCCGCCTCCTCGCCGCGCGGGATCTTGGACAGCACCGGCCCGAAGAACGCCACATTGTTGACGTGGATGGTCGGTGTGCCGACGTCGTCGCCCACCGCGTCCATGCCGGCGTGGTGGCTCTTGCGCAGCGCCTCGTCGTAGGCGTCGCTGTTCGCGGCGTCCGCCAGCTCCGAGGGCAACCCCACCTCCGCCAGCGACTGCTTGATCACGTCGTCGAGATCTTTGTTGCCCTTGTTGTGGATCTGGGTGCCCATCGCGGTGTACAGCGGCGCGAGCACCTCGGCGCCGTGAGCCTGTTCGGCGGCGATCGCCACCCGCACCGGACCGAAGGCCTTCGACAAGCGTTCGCGGTATTCGTCGGGCAGGCCCTCGCGGTTTTCGTTGAGCACCGCCAGGCTCATCACGTGAAAGTTCACCTCGATGTCGCGGACCTTTTCCACCTCGAGGATCCAGCGCGAGGTGATCCACGCCCACGGACACAGCGGATCGAACCAGAAGTCTGCTTTGTTCTTCGCGGCGGCGGTGTCAGGCATGGCTGATCCTCTCGTTGGTGGAAAGTCCGATCTGCACAACCGTAGGCCGCTGCGTCCTGTTCCCGGTTTGCCCGACCCGTAAGTTGGACACGTGGCACTTCCGAACCTCACCCGCGACCAAGCCGTCGAGCGCGCTTCGCTGATCACCGTCACCAGCTATCAGATCGACCTCGATCTCACCGACGGTTCCGGGCCTGGTGGCCCACCCGGCGAACGGACTTTCCGCTCGATCACCACCGTGGTGTTCGACGCGCTCGCCGGCGCCGACTCGTTCATCGACATTGCCGCCGACACCATCCGCAGCGCCACCCTCAACGGGCGGGACCTGGATGTCTCCGAATACGACGAGTCGACCGGCATCCCGCTGCGCGGGCTGACCGACCGCAACGTCGTCGTGGTAGACGCGGACTGCCGCTACTCCAACACCGGAGAGGGCCTGCATCGGTTCGTCGACCCGGTCGACAACGAGACCTACCTGTACTCGCAGTTCGAAACCGCCGATGCCAAGCGCATGTTCGCCTGTTTCGACCAACCCGACATGAAGGCGACCTTCGACGTGCGGGTGGCCGCGCCTACGCATTGGAAGGTGATCTCCAACGGCGCGGCGGTGTCGGTGACCGACGGCCTGCACACCTTCGCCACCACACCACGGATGAGCACCTATCTGGTCGCGTTGATCGCCGGCCCGTACGCCGAGTGGAACGACTCCTACACCGACGAGCACGGCGAGATCCCGCTGGGGATCTATTGCCGATCCTCGCTGGCCCAATACATGGACGCCGAGCGGCTGTTCACCCAGACCAAGCAGGGATTCGGCTTCTACCACAAGCACTTTGGCCTGCCCTACGCGTTCGGGAAGTACGACCAGCTGTTCGTCCCCGAATTCAATGCCGGCGCAATGGAAAACGCGGGCGCGGTGACCTTCCTGGAGGACTACGTCTTCCGCAGCAAGGTCACCCGGGCCTCCTACGAGCGGCGCGCCGAGACCGTGCTGCACGAGATGGCGCACATGTGGTTCGGCGACCTGGTCACCATGGCGTGGTGGGACGACCTGTGGCTCAACGAGTCGTTCGCGACCTTCGCATCGGTGCTGTGCCAAAGCGAGGCAACGGAATTCACCGAGGCGTGGACGACGTTCGCCACGGTCGAGAAGTCGTGGGCCTATCGGCAGGACCAATTGCCCTCGACGCATCCGATCGCCGCCGACATCCCCGACCTGGAAGCGGTCGAGGTCAACTTCGACGGCATCACCTACGCCAAGGGCGCTTCGGTGCTCAAGCAACTCGTCGCCTACGTCGGGTTGGAGCACTTCCTGGCGGGACTGCGGGATTACTTCCGCGCGCACGCCTTCGGCAACGCCACGTTCGACGACCTGGTCGCCGCGCTGGAGCAGGCGTCGGGTCGTGACCTGTCCGACTGGGGTCAGCAGTGGCTGAAAACGACCGGGCTGAACACGCTTCGGCCGGAGTTCGACGTCGACGCTGACGGTAAGTTCACCAGGTTCGCGGTGACCCAGAGCGGCGCCGCCCCGGGCGCCGGTGAGACCCGGGTGCACCGGCTCGCGGTCGGGATCTACGACGACAGCGATTCCAGCGGAACCGGAAAGCTGGTGCGGGTACACCGCGAGGAACTCGACGTTGAGGGCCCGGTCACGGAAGTCCCTGCACTGGTTGGTGTTTCGCGGGGCCAGTTGATTCTGGTCAATGACGACGACCTGACATATTGCTCGTTGCGGCTGGATGCCGAGGCGCTGCGCACCGCGCTGGAGCGCATCGCCGACATCGCCGAGCCGCTGCCGCGCTCGCTGGTCTGGTCGGCCGCCTGGGAGATGACGCGCGAGGCCGAGCTACGAGCACGCGACTTCGTGGCCCTGGTCACTGGCGGCGTGCACGCCGAATCCGAGGTCGGGGTGGCCCAGCGGTTGTTGCTGCAGGCGCAGACGGCGCTGACGTCCTACGCCGAGCAGGGCTGGGCGCGCGAGCAGGGCTGGCCGCAATTCGCCGACCGGCTGCTGGACTTGGCGCGGGCCGCGCAACCCGGCTCGGATCACCAGCTCGCCTTCGTCAACACGCTGTGCTCGTCGGTGCTGTCGGCCGACCATGTGGCGACGCTGGCCGACCTGCTCGACCGCGACCCCGCCGAGTTGGGCCTGGCCGGCCTCGTGGTCGACACCGACCTGCGGTGGCGGATCGTCACGGCGCTGGCCACCGCCGGCAAGATCGACGCCGACGGGCCCGCCACGCCGTTCATCGACGCCGAGGTCGAACGCGACCCGACCGCCGCCGGCAAGCGGCACGGCGCCCAGGCCGCCACGGCCCGACCCCAGTTGCAGGTCAAGGAGGATGCCTGGACGACGGTGGTCGAGGACGACACCCTGGCCAACATCACCGCCCGCTCGATCATCGCGGGCATCGCCCCCGCCGGGCAGGCCGAGTTGCTCAAGCCGTTCACCGAGCGCTATTTCGAGGCGATCTCCGGTGTCTGGACGCGCCGGTCCAGCGAAGTGGCCCAGACGGTGGTGATCGGCCTGTACCCGCACTGGGATATCAGCGACGACGGCATCGCCGCCGCGGACAGGTTCCTGTCCGACCCCGAGGTGCCCGCGGCGTTGCGCCGCCTGGTACTCGAGGGCCAGGCCGGAGTGAAGCGTTCGTTGCGGGCGCGCCGTTTCGACGCCGGCGAGGGCTCGGCCCCCACCGACGAAGTCGGAGCCTAGGCCGAAATGCCGGCGCTGAGCACGCGGATCGCGCTGACCAGGCCGTCGACCAGGTCGCCCCGCTCGAACGCCGAGGACGCCGCCGCCACCCCCAGCGGCGCGGCCGACTCGGCACCACGGCCACGGACCTGGGTGCCGTAGACCACCTCGATGACCCTCTGGTCGGGCGAGACGGCCAGCAGCACCGCGTTGTCCGGCGTCGGCACGTGGGCCAGGAGTTCGCGGGCCCGCGCGGCGGTGTCGCTGCCCAGGTCGCCCAGATAGATCGCGAACCGCGTCTTGGACGCCCGCGAGCCGAACTTCAGCGCGTCATCCACCGCGACGAGATCTTTGGTCGAGAACGGGAACTGCACCGAGAGCTCGCCGGGCTCGGTGACCCCGGAGATCCGTCCGCTGGTGGTGATGACCCAGCCGCGGGGCAGCTCGGCGGGTTCTCGCGTCGCTACCTCACCACGTGCCACTGGCGCCACCTCCAACTGAGAACTCCGACGTGCCGTGCCCACCATGTCCGCCGTGCGCGTGGCCGACGTCTTCGCCGGTGGCAGCCCACAGGATGGGCGGGTGCGTCCACTTCTCGCCCAGCTTGTAGGACGCTGGGTGCGGACCCTTGCCGGACCAGATCAGCACCGACAGCGCGACTACCAGCAACAGCGGTATTCCGACGATGAACAGGTGGAGATGCATCTGACTCACGAGCCAAACCGTATCCCACGAACCGATCTACCGGCGCGACCGGACACCGGATTGGCGGTCAGGCCGCGCCTTCGCCGAGATAGCGGGCCCAGGCGGGATCCAGTTCCTTGACCGTCGACAGCAGCCGCCAGTGTTGCCCCGTCGGCGGCTGCGGCGGCCGTCGCAGCGCCCAGCCGAGCTCGCTGAGCAGCTTGTCACCCTTGCGGTGGTTGCAGGTCGAGCAGCACGCGACGCAGTTCTCCCAGGAATGGTCGCCGCCGCGGCTGCGCGGCAGCACGTGGTCGACGGTGTCCGCCTTCGCCCCGCAGTAGGCGCAGCAGAACCGGTCGCGGTGCATCAGCGCGGCCCGGGTCATCGGGACGCGCGCGCGATACGGAACGCGGACGTAGGACCGCAGCTGGATCACCGAGGGCACCACGATGGAGCTGGTCGCCGAGTGGATGACCGGGCCGGCCGGATCGTGGTGCACCACGTCGGCCTTGCCGCAGATCACCATGACGATCGCGCGGCGCATCGGCAGCGCGGTCAGCGGCTCGTAGGTGGAGTTCAGCAGCAGGACCCGCCGGCGACTCCAGATGGACGCGCTCTCCGAGCGGGCGGGTGAATGGATTTCAACACTGTGCAGGGACGACGCGGTTGTGGGCCCGGTTAACCCTGCCGCGGCTACCGGACTGCGGTGGCTGCGGCGTCTCTTGCCCTGCGCCATAGATCCTCCGCGAACAGTCCACCATGATTCGCCGACAATCGCACCCCTATTGCAGGTGAAACGCCGTGTCCAGCCGGTGAACAGCGGGCATGGGATCGGGCCGGCTGGGCTCGGCGCCGCCGCGATGCACCACAATGGACGGCGATGGATCAGGTCAGCTTTTACGACGCGATCGGCGGCGCCGAGACGTTCCACGCGATCGTGTCGCGCTTTTACGCCCAGGTCCCCGAGGACGAGATCCTGCGTGAGCTGTATCCGCTGGACGACCTGGAGGGTGCCGAAGAACGGTTGCGGATGTTCCTCGAGCAGTACTGGGGCGGCCCGCGCACCTACTCCGACCGGCGCGGACATCCCCGGCTGCGGATGCGTCACGTGCCGTTCCGGATCACTCCCCTGGCACGTGACGCGTGGCTGCGGTGCATGCACACCGCCGTCGCGTCCATCGATTCGCAGACACTCGACGACGAACACCGTCGCGCGTTGCTCGACTATCTGGAAATGGCTGCCCACTCACTCGTCAACGCGCCCCTGTGAGGGCGAACCTGTCGGCCCACGAAACGAAGCGGGGTGGAATGGAGTCCAAGCCGTGGTGGTCAAGCGCGGTGTTCTATCAGGTGTACCCGAGGTCCTTCGCCGACAGTGACGGCGACGGCGTCGGCGATCTGGACGGGGTGACGGCGCACCTGGACCACCTGGAGCGACTGGGTGTGGACGCGATCTGGCTCAATCCGGTCACCGTGTCCCCGATGGCCGACCACGGCTATGACGTCGCCGATCCGCGTGACATCGACCCGCTGTTCGGCGGGATGGCCGCCATCGAGCGGCTGATCGCCGCCGCGCACGAGCGGGGCATGAAGATCACCATGGACGTGGTGCCCAACCACACCAGTTCGGCGCATCCGTGGTTTGCCGCGGCGCTGGCCGCCGGGCCCGGCACCGACGCGCGGGAACGCTACTTCTTTCGCGACGGCCGCGGCGAGTTCGGCGAGCTGCCGCCGAACAACTGGGCCTCGGTGTTCGGCGGCTCGGCGTGGACGCGCGTGGTCGAACCCGACGGCAACCCCGGCCAGTGGTACCTGCATCTCTTCGATGCCGAGCAGCCCGACCTGAACTGGGAGCACCCGGACGTCTTCGACGACTTCGAGAAGACGCTGCGGTTCTGGCTGGAGCGCGGCGTGGACGGTTTCCGCATCGACGTGGCGCACGGCATGGCCAAGCCGGCCGGCCTGCCCGACTCCCCCGACGTCGAGTCCAAGGTGCTCAGCCACACCGACGACGACCCGCGCTTCAACAACCCGAGCGTGCATGACATCCACCGCGACATCCGCAGGGTGGTCAACGACTATCCCGGGGCGGTGACCGTCGGCGAGGTCTGGGTCACCGACAACGTCCGCTGGGCCGAGTATCTGCGTCCCGACGAACTGCACCTGGGCTTCAATTTCCGGTTGACCAAGATCGACTTCGACGCCGCCGAGATTCGCGACGCGATCCAGAACTCGCTGGCCGCCACCGCCCTGCAGGACGCCGTCCCGACCTGGACGCTGTCCAACCACGACGTCGGCCGGGAAGTCACCCGCTACGGCGACGGCGAGGTCGGGCTGCGCCGCGCCCGCGCGATGGCCCTGGTGATGCTCGCCCTGCCGGGTGCGGTGTTCATCTACAACGGCGAGGAGCTGGGGCTACCCGACGTGGACCTGCCCGACGAGGTGCTGCAGGACCCGACGTGGGAGCGCTCCGGCCACACCGAGCGCGGCCGCGACAGGTGCCGGGTGCCGATCCCCTGGTCGGGTCAGGAGCCGCCGTTCGGGTTCTCCTTCTCGTCCGAGACGTGGTTGCCGATGCCGGCGGAATGGGCGGCGCTGACCGTCGAAAAGCAGAGCGGTGATCCCGACTCCACCTTGTCGTTTTTCCAGCGGGCGATCGAATTGCGAAAGCGCCGTGTGGAATTCGACGGCGTGGGCGTCGAATGGCTGGACGCGGCCGGCGATGCGGTGATCTTCCGGCGGCCCGGTGGGCTGGTCTGCGTGCTCAACAGCGGCGACTCGCCGGTGCCGCTGCCGGCGGGCGAGCTGATCCTGGCGAGCGCGCCGCTGCTGGAGGGCAAACTCCCGCCGGATGCCGCGGCCTGGCTGGCGTAGCCGGCCCGGCCGCCCGGCTGCAGCCACGGTGAGCATTTCCCGGCTGACTGCTCTATATGTGGTGGATGGCTTCCTACGAGTGGACAGTGATCGGCGCCGGCCCGGCGGGCATCGCCGCAGTGGGAAGGTTGCTGGATCACGGGGTCGCGGCCGAACGGATCGCCTGGGTCGATCCGGCCTTCGCTGCCGGAGACATCGGCCAGAAGTGGCGGTCGGTGTCGAGCAACACCCACGTCGCGCTCTTTCTCGAATACTTCAACGGCTCCAAGGCGTTTCGGTTCTCAGAAGCGCCACCGATGCCGCTCAAGGAGGTCGATCTCCAGGAGACCTGTGCGCTCGGCCTGCTCGCCGAACCCTTGGTGTGGGTCACCGAGCAGCTGCGTGAGCAGGTCGACGACTTCACCACGACCGCCACCGAGTTGTCTTTGCAGGACCGCCAGTGGCGGGTCCAGACCGAACAACGGGAGATCTTTTCCAGGAACGTGATCCTGGCCGTGGGCGCGGACCCCAAAAAACTTCGCCACGCCGATCTCGAGGAGATCGAAGTCCAGGTCGCCCTGGATCCCGAGAAGCTCGCCCAGGAGCCGCTCGAGGGGGCGACGGTCGCCGTGTTCGGCTCGTCACACACGTCGATGATCGTCCTGCCCAACCTGCTGCGCCATCCCGTCAAGCGGATCATCAATTTTTACCGGAGCCCGCTGAAATACGCTGTCTATCTTGACGATTGGATACTGTTCGACGACACGGGGCTGAAGGGCCGGGCGGCTGTTTGGGCGCGGGAGAACATCGACGGGGTGCTTCCGGACCGCCTGGAGAGGTGCTGGGTGTCCAGCCCGCAATTCGCGGAGAAACTGGCGCAATGCGACCGGGTCGTCTACACCGTCGGCTTCGAACGCAGGAAGTTGCCCGAGACCCCGCAATGGGGCCAGCTGGACTACAACCGGACCAACGGGATCCTTGCCCCCGGACTGTTCGGGGTTGGCATCGCGTTCCCCCAGTACGCCGAAGACCCCTACGGGTACGGGCAGTTTCGGGTGGGCCTGAAGAAATTCATGGACTATCTCGACGCCGTCCTGCCGCTGTGGCTGCTCTACGGCCCCTGATCTACGCCGGGCGGTCCAGGCCCGCGGCTTTAAACTCAGCCTGATCCGTTTGCGACGTCGCCCGCGACCGGGCGCGTCAGCCCAGCAGCAGCGCGGGATCGCCGCGGCGGCGATACACCGAACCGAACCGGGCGTCGAGGCGCAACCACGTCGGCAGTATCCGGACCCGGATCAATTCGTCGGCGCCGACCGCATCGGGCGACTGCGGCAGAAAACCCATCGCGGTTAGCGCGAACACGCAGCGCATCGGCAGCCCGACCTGAACGTCGGCCGAACTGACCTGAATGACCTCCTGGTCGAGCAGCGACACTGGCGGCCCGTGAGAACTGCTGTGCTCCTTGGCAAGTTGGGCTCCGCGCTGCGCGAGGTCGAGCATCACCCGGGCCGGGATGTCCTCGAGGTGGGTGAAGCCGGATTCCGGCGGCAACGCACCCCGCCACGCCGAATCCATCGCGAAGCCCGGATCGACATGCCCCGAGTCGTCCATCGCGGACAGGCCACGCGCCAGCGCGTCGGCGCCAACCGACAGATCGGCGGGCCGCACCTCGCCGACCACTACCCGGCTCGCCAGCACGTCGAAACCCGTTGCGACCCAGGCGGTCACCAGACCCGGCGACCGGGTCCGGAATCGGATGATCGCGGCGTCATCGAGGCGCAGGGCGCGGTCGACGAACGCGGCCAGATCCGCTCGGTGTGCGGCCCTGGCATCGGCACCCAGCCAAAGTCCGCGGTCGGCTACCTGATCCACCGTTGTAGATACTCCCGATGCTGTGGCGAGAGTCGCACCAGGCGCTCCTCCTCGATGTGGACGGCGGCCAGTTGCGTCTCGGCGATGACGGCGGGCTTCGACGCCGGGTCCGCGGAGACCGATCGCACCTCATAGCCAAGCGTGAAGTCGACCGCCCGCAGCCGCTTGGTCCACATCGTCACCTGCAGCGGTGAATCGATCAGCCGCAGCTGCCCTTTGTAGGTCACCTTGACCTCGGCGATGAGCAAACCGATGGTCATGATGTCCACCTCGAACGCATCGCGCAGGAACTGGACGCGCGCCTCCTCGAGGATGGTGACCATGGTGGCGTGGTTGATGTGCTGATACATGTCGATGTCCGACCAGCGCACTGGAACGGGCGCGACGAAGCCGACGCTCAACTTGATGATCCTCTTCCACTGGTGCGGGTCATGCGGCGTATTTGTCGGGCGGCGACGGACAGCGTCGCGAGATCCTTGTTTCCGCTTTCCTGGATCTCGATGAGTGTTCGGCGGGCCCGCTCGACCCGGGAGGCACTCAGGTGTTCCCACTCGGCGATCTTCTCTTCACCACTTTCGTCCGGCTCGCCCACGGCGAGCACATCGAAGCACAGCGACCGCAACGAAGCATAGATGTCGTCACGAATCGCCAACCGCGCCAAGGAGTGCCAGCGGTCTCGCCGCGGCAGTTCGGATACCGCCGTCAACAGCCTGTCGGTGCCCAGCCGGTCCATGAGCGCGAAATAGGTGTCCGCGACCTCGGCGGCGTCGATGTCGTTGATGTCACCGATGTCGATGATGTCGAGCAGGCTGAAGCGGTAGAGGCCGGCGGCCACCATGTAGGCCAGGTCTTCCGGCGCGCCCTGCGAGGCGAATTCGGCGGCTTCGGACTCCACGATCGCCTTGTCGTCACCGCGCAGCCACTCCGACATTCGCGGCGTCAGCGCCTGGACCTTGGCGGCGAACCGGTTGATCTCGGCCCCGACCGCCAGCGGCTGCGGACGGTAGTTGAGCAGCCACCGCCCGGCACGGTCGATCAGCCGCCTGGTGTCCAGCGTGAGCCGATCCGACAGTGCGACCGGCAAATTCGCCGCGCGGATGCGCCGCCAGATCTCCCCCACGCCGAAGATCGCGTCGGTGGCGACGTAGGTGCGCACCGCGTCGACCGACCCGACGCCGACGTCTTCGGTGATCCGGAACGCGTAGCTGATCCCCGCGGCGTCCACCAGGTCGTTGATCAGCATGGTGGTGACGATCTCGCGGCGCAGCTGATGCGTGCGAATCTCCGCAGTGAACCGTTCCCGCAACGGCTTCGGGAAGTACAGCGGCAGCCGGGACGCGAAGACGTCCTGTTCGGTCAGCTCGGTTTGGAGCATCTCCTCCTTGAGGCCCAGCTTCACGTGCGCCATCAAGGTGCACAGCTCCGGTGAGGTGAGCCCGATGCCGGCCTCGGCGCGGCGCCCGATCTCCTTCTCCGTGGGCAGCGCTTCCAGCTCGCGGTGGATGCCGCGCTCGTCCACCAGGTACTGGATCAGCCTGGCGTGCACGGGAAGCAGGCTGGCCGCGTTGGCGCGGCTGGTGCCGATCAGGTCGTTCTGTTCCTCGTTGTCGGTGAGCACCAGCTGCGCGACCTCGTCGGTCATCGATTCCAGCAGCGGCTTGCGCTCTTCCGGCTTGACCTTGCCCGCGGTCACCAGGGCATCGATCAGGATCTTGATGTTGACCTCGTGGTCCGAGCAGTCCACGCCGGCCGAGTTGTCCATGGCATCGGTGTTGATCCGGCCACCCGCCAGATCGAACTCCACCCGGCCCAACGCCGTCACCCCGAGGTTGCCGCCTTCGCCGATCACTTTGGCGCGCACCTGGTTTCCGTTGACCCGCACCGGATCGTTGGCGCGATCGCCGACGTCGGCGTCGGACTCGGACTCCGCCTTGATGTAGGTACCGATCCCGCCGTTGAACAGCAGATCGACCGGCGCCTGCAGGATCGCCTTGATCAGATTGGGTGGTGTCATCTCGGTGACCCCATCCTCCGAGCCGTCGATGCCCAACGCCTCGCGAACCTGGGGGCTGACCGGAATCGCCTTCTGCTCACGGCTGTACACCCCGCCGCCCTCGCTGATCAACGACGTGTCGTAATCCTCCCAGCTGGAGCGCGGCAGGTCGAACATCCGCTGGCGTTCCTCCCAGGAAGCCGCGGCATCGGGATCGGGATCCAAGAAGATGTGCCGGTGGTCGAAGGCGGCGAGCAGCCGGATGTGCTTGCTCAGCAGCATGCCGTTGCCGAAGACGTCGCCGCTCATGTCGCCGATTCCCACCACGGTGAAATCCTGCGCCTGCGTGTCGATGTCCATCTCCCGGAAGTGCCGTTTGACGGCCTCCCACGCGCCCTTGGCGGTGATGCCCATGGCCTTGTGGTCGTAACCGACCGATCCACCGGACGCGAACGCGTCGCCCAACCAGAACCCGTAGGACTTGGCGACATCGTTGGCGCTGTCGGAGAAGGTCGCGGTGCCCTTGTCGGCCGCGACCACCAGGTACGCGTCATCGCCGTCGCGCCGGATGACTTCGGGTGGCGGGTTCACTTTTCCGGTCGCATGGTCGACGTTGTCGGTGACGTCGAGCAGGCCGGAGATGAACAGCTGATAACAGGCGACGCCCTCGGCGCGGACCGCGTCGCGGTCGGCGGCGGCGTCGCCGGTGGGCAGCGGTGGCCGCTTGAGGACGAATCCGCCCTTGGCGCCGACGGGCACGATGACGGCGTTCTTGACCGCCTGCGCCTTGACCAAACCCAGGATCTCGGTGCGGAAGTCGTCTCGACGGTCCGACCAGCGCAGGCCGCCGCGGGCCACCGGGCCGAACCGCAGGTGCACGCCCTCGACCCGGGGCGAGTAGACGAAGATCTCGTATTTCGGGCGGGGCAGCGGCAGCTCGCCGATCAGCTGGGCATCCAGCTTGATCGCTAACACATTGCGCGCCCGGGCCGAACCTTCGCGTGTCACAAAGTAATTCGTGCGCAACGTGGCCTGCACCAGCGACGCGAAGGCACGCAGGATGCGGTCGGTGTCCAGGCTTACCAGCGCGTCGATGTCGGCGGCGACCGCCGCGGCGGCCGCCTGCGCATCGCGGGTCGACGATGGATCGGGGCTGGGGTCGAACAACGCCTCGAACAGCGCTACCAGCGATCGCGCGGTCGAGGGGTGCTCGTTGAGCACCGACTCGATATAGGACTGGCTATAGGGGAAGTTGGCCTGCCGCAAGTACTTTGCGTAGGCCCGCAACAACACGACCTGCTGCCAGCGAAGGCCGGCACGCATCACCAGCTCGTTGAACCGGTCGATCTCGAGGCGGCCCTGCCAGATCGCGGTGACCGCGTCGGCGAACCGCTCGGCCATCGCGTCGCGCTCGGCTTGCGTCGAGGCCAGCCGGACGGTTGGGTGCGGTGAGATCTTGAACTGATAGATCCACACCGGCAGCCCGTCGGACCGCTCGACGGTGAACGGCCGCTCCTCGAGCACCACCACGCCCATGCTCTGCAGCATGGGCAGTAGCTGGCTCAGCGAGGCGGTGCGTCCGCCCAGGAACCAGGTGAGCTGGGCGGACCCGTCCTCGTTCTCGGTGAAGACCAGCTTGACCGAGTTGTCTTGCAGCGCATTGATGATGGCGATGT